>JBEIMN010000016.1:0-15248 GCA_040378705.1 Acidobacteriota bacterium | reverse complement strand
TTTCACCTTTCATCTCGTCAACCGGAAATTTACGGATCGAAAAGATCTCACTCACTTCAAGTGACAGCACCTCGGCAATCCGCAATGCCAGTAACAGGCTTGGACTGTACTCGCCTCGCTCCAGATAACCGATCGTCTGGTAGTGGACGCCGACCGCGTCGGCCAATTGCTGACGCGTCAACCCCTTTGCCAGTCGCAGCTCCTCGACCCGATTGAATACTGGTTCCTCTTTTTGTCTGCTCATGCGATGTATAATAAATGCTACATAGCATTAATGCAACAACAAAATTTCACTTATTTCAGTAAGATTTGAGCTGGGGAAAGAGTGTGATGATAAATAAAGATGTGCCGGGGAGGGTATGAGTCCTCCCCGGCAGGTTGGTCTTTTATGATCCAGTGGATCACTTTCTGTTAAAGATGGCGCCGAGCCCGGTCGCTCCCGGAAGAGCGAGGAAGTCGGACGGGCTGATGCCGAGCGGTCCGTCCTCTGAATTGACAGAGAAGATCATCTGATCATCCAAAGCGTAGACGTATGCCAGGCCCGCCTTGCCATTGAGCAGCGCGTTGATGGTCGCTCCCTTGTCACCGGCGAGCTTTCCGAGGGTCTTCGTGACTGCGCCAAGATCCTGGTAGACAATCGCCGAGAAGTTGGGCTGTTTGTCGGCCGGCAGCGTCGCCTTGAACTTCGCTGACTGAAGGATCGAGTTACCGCTGTCACGGTATTTGAGCGCGTTCTCGACGAGGGTGCGGCTCGGCCCGGCAATGAGATAGCCGTGGGCAAAGATGTAGTCGGCCTCGAGTCCAAAGTCGAGCGACTTAATCTGGTAGAAGGTCTTTTCACCATCGACCTCCTTCGTCAGGGCAAGACCGAGCTTACCATCCGCCTTGATCTGTTGATCGAGCTTACCAACGATCAGCTCGATCGTCTGCTGGAGACGCTGAGGATCGTCAACCTCGAAGATCGCCTTCCAGGAAGGGATCGGGAGGATGGGGCCATCGATCGCCAGAGCATACTCGCTGCCGAGGGGCGCGGCGAGATCCTGGCGCAGATCGATTCCCTTCCCGGACTGGAAAGCGACCAGCGCATCCCACGATTTCGGATTGGTCGATCTGATCGTCGCGAAGAGATCGTCCACAATTGCCATCGGTTCCCTGACGACAAAGGCCGAAACGAGCGAGGCGGTTGGTGAGATGAATTCGAGTGCGCCCATCGGCCCGGGGGTGGCGAGCCAGGAGGTGATCCCGTGATCATTCTTGCGGAAGCTGACCACGGCGCGATTGTATGGCCGCCCCTCCTTCTCCTTCACCTCGACGATGAAGTAGCGCAGATTGTCGAAACCGATCTGGCGAGCGAAGGCGGTATCGCCGGCGCTGTTGTTGTCCGCTTCGAGGGCGGGAACGATGAGACGCTCGAGATCGGCAGCGATCAGCAGGCCAGCCCCCTCACGGTAGATTGCGGCAATCTTCTCGTGGAACGGATTTGCGGTGAAGGCGCGTGTCGCCGGTGAATCGAGGCGTCCGGCGAGCCGCTGGAGCGCGGCGGCACGGGGTGAGGCGGCCAGCAGATCCGCGCCAAGCCAGACATAGATCCGATCATCGGCTCCGGCGTTTGCGGCCGGCGCAACATAGGTCCGCGGATCATCGACCAGCACCACGGCTGCCGAGTCTGCGCCAGCGGCAGCAAGCTTCTTCTGGATGAAGTTGCGCAGGCCCGCAGCGTCACGCAGATCAGCGATCAGCAGAAAATCACCCTGTGCCTTGCGCTGCGGATCGATCTCTGCGCCGAAGGTGATCTCGTCGCCGAGGTAGCTGCCAAAGTCACGCGCAAAGGCGAGCGCCTGGTCGATACTTCGCCGGTTGGACTGGCCACCCGTCGCGGACTGCTCATTCTCCCACCAGGCCTTCAGTTCCGGACTCTTCTCGATATTCTCGGTCAGCAGCTGGTTGGCCCTGGCAAGGGTCGCCGAGATGTTCGGGAGGCCAAGGTAGAGCGCCGTCCGCTCCGGCATCAGGTCGAGCAACTGCGTCGTGTAGCGGTTTCCCGGCAGAGAGACCTGCTGGTCGATCTGCTCGCGCAGCGATGCGACCTGATCGAGCATCTTCTGATACCTGGCCGAGTTGCGGCTCCAGGAGATCTCCTGACTGATCGGCACCTTCTCGATGCTGACGTGTGTCGTCAGCTGATCACCCGGCTTGAGAGTCTGCGTTCGGTTCGGCTGACCGGTCTGATCAAGGCTGATCTGGCCATCGACGACCGAGAGCCGATCGCCCTTCGTGCCATGGTTGACGGCAAAGATCGTTCCCGCCGCTGCAATCCGCGACTCATCGGTCATGACGATCAGCCGGTTCGGGCTGGTCGAAGTTGCCTCAATGATCACCGCCCCACGATCGAGCTTGAGCATTGGGCCATCTACGTTGCTGGCAAAACCAAACTCGCCGCGCTCGCCAAGCTCGACCGATGAACCATCAGTGAGTCGGACCAGTGCCCGCCCACCCCGCGCTGTCCGCAAACGCTCGCCGGCAAGCACCTTCTCGCCCGTCCGCAAAAGCTCTGTCCGACTGTCCGTGACACGATAAACTTCACCTTCGGCCGCCTCGACCACTCCGTTGAGGAGACCGTGGTTTTTCGTGACACGCTGCCAGATCGGCCAGGAGAGCAGACCAATGGCCAGAACCGCCGCTGCCGCGAGCCCCCACCTCAGCATTTGCCGGCCACCCGGGCGAGAATCCTGCCGTGTCGGTCGCGCCAGCTTCTCGTGCTGAATTGCCAGCTGCCGTCCAGTGTGACTGCCGTGGCGGGCCTCTTTCAATGCACGCCGGCACGGCACACACTCACTGATATGATCCTCGAAGAGCAGGGTTCGCGCCGCGGCGAGCCCTCCTGCCAGATAGGAGGGAATCAGCGACTGAAAATCTGCACAGCTTCGCAGGTGTTCAACTGGCCTGGCTGATCCCGCTGCAATGGCCGAAATGGCCCCGGCACTGGCATTCTCGCCATTCAAACGCTGCCAGACACGCTCTGAGGCGCCGGCAACCACCGAATCGGCCAGCCTCTCCGAACGAATTTCGGCGTTAAGATCGTCCAGCATTTCATCAAGTTCGCGCTTACTTCTTTTCACGTCGGCTCTCCTTCCCAACAATTAATTCTCTTCTAATTCGCTTCGTTTCCATCTCGTCCAAGCCAGGCCCCAAGCTCTTTCCGGACACGTGCCCGGGCACGGTGCAGCAGAACACCAACCACCATCGGCGAGGTTCCCATCAACTCTCCGATCTCCTGGTTGCCATAGCCCTCGAAATACTTGAGCACAAACATTGCCGCGCTCCTCTCTCCCAGCCGGGAGATGGCGCGACGAATCGTCTCGCGCAGCTCCTCCCGTGCCCGGCTCGACTCGGGATCGAGTTGGCCGTTTCCGATCGGCAGCGAGCTCAGATCGTCGATCTGGATCAATGGCGACCTTCCACGCTGCCGCAGCAGGTCGAGCGAGGCATTGACCGCCGCCCGGTTGAGGTAACTCGCCGGACTCGGCTCAAGATCGATCGTTTCGCGGCGTGAAAGCCGCAGAAAGACCGTCTGAAGCACGTCCTCCGCATCCATCAGATTTCCGGTCACACGGTAGGCGAGTCTGTAGACACGATCATGGTGCTCACGATAGAGCGTCTCAAGATCGGTCAGGCCAGCATTGTCATCGGCCTTGTCATCGGCCTTCCCACCCGTGCCACCAGTAACTACTTTCAGTTGTCTCATTTCTGCTACCACTGGGATCTCCCTCCTCTAAACTACCTCTGCCGGGGCCGCTTTTCATTCAAGCGGCCTCTCATCTGGTTAAACGCGGAAGGCGGGAGTCGATTAACAGGACGGAAAAAAAGCAGACACGAGGAAGAAAACCAGAACGGGTGGGAGATCCGAAATAACCGGGATCACCAATCACCGGGATCACAGACCATTCCCACCCATTTCGCGCCGCCCATTCTCGATACCATCCCCATATGCCTGAGGATTAAGGCCCAAGGCCTAAGCTCCAGGACCTAAGGCTCAAGACCTAAGGCTCAAGAATTGACCGAGGGCCCTGACCCAGGCCGGATGGTCGTTCATCGCCGGGATCAGCCGATACTCCGTGCCCCCGGCGTGAAGAAACGTCTCGCGGCCCCGCTCGCCGATCTCTTCCAGCGTCTCGAGGCAATCAGCGACAAACGATGGGCAACAGACGGCCAGCCGCTTCACTCCACGCCCGGGCAGTTCCTTCAGCAGATCCTCTGTCTGCGGTCCAACCCAGGCGGCGCGCCCGAGACGCGACTGAAAGCCGATAGTGTAATCTTTTTCCCCAAGCCCGAGCCGGGCAGCGATCGCCCGTGTCGTCGCGACGCAATGAGCGCGATAGCAGTTCTGGTTGACCGACGTGATCACCTCGCAGCAGTCGGATTGCTGCAGACAATGGCTCTTCGATTCGTCGAGCCGCTTGAGATGACGGACCGGCAGGCTGTGGTAACTGAAAAGGAGATGGTCGGGCCGTATGTGCTCGAGATGCCCGCCAATGTTGGTCGCCTCTGCCTCCAGATACTCCGGACGGTCATAGAATGGCGGAACCAGCGTCAGCCGGTCGATGCAGCCAAGCGCCTGCGCTTCGGCGCGCGCGACGATTGCCGCCGTCTCGTAGCTCGACTCTGCATATTGCGGATAGAGCGGGACCGCGATGATCTTTGCCACTCCGGCATCCAGCAACCGCGCCATTCCCGTTCCAATCGACGGCTGCCCATAACGCATGCCAATCTCGACCACATAGTCTTCACCCATCTGCTCGCGGAGCCGCTTCGCGAGGTTGATGGTGTTGACGATCAGTGGCGAGCCCTCCGGTGTCCAGATCGTTCGGTAGAGCTTTGCCGACTGATATTTCCGGCGCGGAACGATGACCAGATTGACGAGAAACCAGCGGAGTGGCGCGGGTACGTCGATCACCTTTCCGTCCATCAGAAACTCTTTCAGGTAGGTTCCAACCGCGGCCGGCTCCGGCGCCGTCGGACTGCCCAGATTAATCAGCAGAATTCCGGTCTTCGTCATAACTTTTCGAGTATCTCCTCCGCCGCCGCCGCGGAACGATCGAGAATCCTGGCGAGGCCAATTCCACCAAGGTAGTTACCAGCCAGCACAACCCCTGACGGCATGGTCCCCAGCATTGGCAGCGTTCGCTCCAGCGTCAGATCGTAGTGTGGGAGCGCGCGCGGCCAGCGTGTGATGTGGATTCCGAGCGGCGTCTCTTTTCGTCCGGTAAACCGGGCATGATCAGCGGCGATGATTGCCTCGAGCTCTTCGTCACTCAGCTCGATGATTCGTGGATCGAGTGCGCCGCCAAGAATCCAGGTCTCCGATCGCTGATCGCTCCGCCCATCGAAGATCGCGTCATTCATCAGTACCCCGCGGGCACGAAATCCCTGATCGCGCGGGAAGAGGCATCCAAATCCGTTCAACTGCTCCGGTACCGGCCGGTAAAAGCAGGTCACCGTCACCAGCGAGAGCATCTCGATCCGCTCGAGCGCCGTGGCAATATCGGGCGCGATCTCAGCGAGCAGATCCGCCGCCTGCGCCGCCGAGGTGCAGATGACCGTCGGCTCACCCGGGGTCAGACGCGCCTCCGCGCCATAAACGATCTCCGCCCCCTGCCGCTTCAGATGTGCGGCCAGCCCGTCGATCAGCTCGCACATCCCCCCGGCCGGCGCAACCGTCCCGCGGACTCGCGGACTGGCAGCCTTCGGCTTCGACTTGCCGCCCCGACTGAAGATCAGGCTCGCGCTCATCCGGTCGCTGTCTCCGGCATAGATTCCTCCAAGCGCGGTCGAGAGCCCGTAATAAGTCGCCCCCGCACCCAGCACCCGACCTCCCCAGTGGGTGATCGTCTCGCCCGGTTGCGGGCCGATCCGACCGATGTTCGTCAGCAAACCACTCCCGATCCGCAACACCTCTCCCGCTGTCAGCGGAAAACGGCGCGGCTCCCCACGCCAGATATAGCGCGCCCGACTCGCCTTCCGCGGCTCGATCATACCGATTCCAGCCTCTTCGCAGAGCGCCTCGAATCGACTTGAATTGAGAATGCCATTGGCCGCGGTCTCGACCAGTCCATGCGGCGTTCGCCGGGTTCCAATCAATCCGCCCGGATGATCATTCTTTTCGAGCAGACGCACCCCCACCCCCGCCCTGAGCAGGTAATGGGCGGTCGTTAGTCCCGCGAAACCACCGCCGATAACCGTCACCCTCTTGCCGGTATTGATAGTCATGATGTCACATCGCTTGTGAGAAGATCCTCGAGGTCGGCTGCTGCCGGCGGAGCCGCTGATCGAAGAACATACAGGCATTCCGCAGAAATGGCAGCCCGGTGTCGGCCAGCCGGAGAGTTGTCCCCTCCAGCTCGACCAGACCGTCCCCAAGCATCGAAGCCAGAAATTCCGGCGCTTCCTGCTGCTGCTCCGGAGTCAGTTCGACCGCAAACCTTGTCATAAAGACCAGGATCTGCTCGCGAAGGGATCGATCCTCCGCGTCGAGCCGGTGCCCACGCAGCGTCGGCAACTGCCCCTGCTGCAGCTTCTTTTCATAGACCGGAAACGCCTTCTCGTTCTGATGGAAACAATCCGGTGTCTCGGAGATCGCGCTGACCCCCATGCCAAGCATCACGCGCGTCCGCATCTCCGTGTATCCCATGAAGTTCCGGTGGAGTGAACCATCGTCGGCGGCGAGCGCCAGTTGATCGTGTGGCAAGGCGAAATGGTCCATCCCGATCTCGACGTAGCCGCCATCGAGCAGCAGTTCGCGCGCCAGCTCATAGAGTTTTCGCTTATCGCCCGCCTTCGGAATATCATCGTCATGGTAGCTGCGCTGCGTTGGCTTGATCCACGGCACGAGCGCGAAACTGTAGAGGGCAATCCGGTCCGGTCGCAGCTCCAGTGTATGCTTTGCGGTCATGACGATGCTCTCCGCCGTCTGCTTCGGCAACCCATAGATCAGATCGAAGTTGACCGAATCGTAGCCCAGCGCGCGCGCCTCATTCGTCACCCGTGCCGTCTCCTCGAAGGGCTGAAGCCGGTTGACGATCCGCTGCACCTCCGGATCAAAATCCTGCACACCAAGCGAGATTCGCCGGAACCCGAGTTCGTGAAGCGCGGCCATGTGCTCCTTCGTCGTCCGCCGTGGATCGACCTCGATCGAGGCATCGAAATTGCCGGGGTCGATCACCGTCTGCTCGAGCATCGGACCGAGAATCCGTCTCAGATTATCAGGGGAGAAGAAGGTCGGCGTTCCACCGCCGAGGTGCAACTGACGCAAGGGGCGCTTCAGCAAGTCCGGTACCGCTTCGCAGTAAAGCTCCCACTCACGATTCATCAGCCCGACATACCCGTCCTCGCGCCCGTGGTCACGCGTAATCACGGTGTTGCACGCACAGTAGGTGCAGAGCGTTTCGCAGAAAGGGAGATGGAGATAGATCGACCAGGCAAGGCTCTCATCCGTCAGCGCCCGTCGTAAAGAGTCGAGCCACTGATCGGTCGTCGGCGGATCGCTCCAGAATGGAACCGTCGGATAGCTCGTATAGCGCGGCGCCGGAACATCGTATTTCCTGAACAGATCATTCATACAATCATCTCCCTGACCAGTTGAACAAATTTTCGAACATTCCCCTCCGGGGTTCCCGGCAGCACTCCGTGCCCAAGCCCGCAGATCCAGCCGGCGCGCGGGACATCCTGCATACCTTCGAGCCAGCGCAGAAGGAGCGGCAGATAGTCTGATTCGTCGAGCAGCAGCAGCGCCGGATCAAAGTTCCCCTGGACGAAGCCGTGCCGGAACATCTCCAGCGCCTCGCGCATCTCCCAGCGATAGTCGACCCCAATCCCGGCCAGACTGCCGTCGGTAAAGATGGCGTGGCGAAAATGAGCCGGCTGCGTCCCTTTGGAATAATAGCCCGGTGCGCGCCGGCAGGAACGAACGAGCCGCTCCAGTTGCGGTACGACGAGATCGTGATAAAGCTCCGGTGAGAGCTCCCCGGCCGCCGTATCGAGAACCATGACCGCCTCGGCCCCATTCGCGTACTGATCATCGATCGAACGCGCCAGCAGCGGAACCAAACGGTCACAGAACTCCGCGAAGATGCCAATCAGACGCTTGCTCGGCGCAAGGACACCGCTGTGCCTGCCTTCAACCGCATAGGTGAAGAGCGTCCACGGCCCGCCAACGAAACCAAGCAGGCTCCGGTCCGTCGGCAACACCTCCCGCGTCCGCCGCACTGCCTCCCCCTGAAAAGCGACCCCCTCCCACGCCTCATCGACCGTCCGCAGCCGATCGACATTGTCCGCCGTCAGATGCCAACCGAGCCGCGGCCCGCCATCCGTATATTCGAGCCCCATCCCCATCGCCTCGAGCGGAAAGAGCAGATCGCTGAAGAGGATCGCCGCGTCAAACCCGAAATCGGCGACCGGCCCGCGTGCCGCCTCTGCCGCCACCTCCGGCAACTTGCAGAGCTCAACAAACGAGTGCTGCCGCCGCAGCCCCTGATAGTGGCTGTGATATCGCCCCGCCTGCCGCATCAACCAGATCGGCGGTGTCGGCTGCTCGACTCGCTGCAACGCATTCTGAAATTTTTGATTGCTCATAAAATATTCCCGTCAACCAGCCGGACTCTCGGTACTCCACTGATAGCCAACTCCGCGCACCGAACGGATGAAGTGTCCCCCATTGTCGCCAAGCGAGTGGCGCAGCTTGACGATCATGTTGTCGACCGTCCGCTGATTGGGCAGACTCTCCTCGCCCCAGAGCGCATCGAGAATCTCGTCCCGACTCACTACCCGGGGAGCAGAGACGATCAGCAACTGCAACATCTGAAACTCCTTGAATGGCGGATACTCGCGTTGCCCATCCGGCTGAACGATGGCGCGCGCATTGAGATCGATCACACGCTGATTGCAACCCACGTGCGGCCTGACTGCATGGTTTTCAAGCACGTGCCGAACCCGTATCAGCAGCTCGCGAAGATGGAACGGCTTCGGAATGAACTCCTCCGCCCCAATCTCGAACCCTTCCAGCCGATTCTCTGCCGAACCGAGCGCCGTCATAAAAACGATCGGCGTCGCCGAACTCGCCTTGATCCCGCGGGCCAGCTCGAACCCTGAACCATCCGGCAACCCAACATCGAGGATGATCAGATCCCACCAGGCAGACTTCAACTCCGCCACCGCCCGCGCCTGCGTCTCAACCCAGACCACCTCATACCCTTCACGCACCAGCCGCTCCCGCAGCGTCGCGCCAAGCGAACGATCATCCTCGACCAGTAACAATCTTGTCATATCAACGCTCTGTTTATCGCTTGAGAGTCTCAAGAGTCTTAAGCGTCTCGGCGGTGACGCGCTTCTCTGCCGTCGGCAGACTAAGCGATGCCGTGAAACCACCATCGATTCCCGGCGCAAACTCGATCGTCCCCCCCATTCGCCTGATCAGCCGTCGCGAAATATAGAGTCCGACGCCACTCCCGCTGCTCCGCGTGTGCCGCGTGAAGAGCCTTCCAAGTAGTTTGTAATCACCGCGAAAACCACTCCCGTCATCGGACACGACGATCTCCGTCCGGTGGCTGCCCGTGGTTACCGCAATCGTCACCCCCTGCGCCCGACCATGAATCACTGCGTTCTGAACCAGATTGGTGAGGATGCTCTCGAGCGCACGCGTATCAGCCATCACCTCGCCATCTCCAATCAGTTTTAGTCCAACCTCCGGCCAGTGAAAACGAAGCGACTCGATCATTCGCCGAATCCCGATCCGCTCACGCAACAGGCTCCCCCGCCGCAGATTGACCAGAAAGAGCGAGTTTTCGAGCTGGAGCTGCAAACGCAGTGTGTCCTTCATCAAACGGTCGATGAGTGGATTGGAGGCCTCCCCGCCAAGATCCTCGCGAATGCTCTCTGCCTGAAGCTGCATGCTCGCCAGTGCCGTCTTTGCGTCGTGCGTGAATGCCGCAAAGAAATCCTCGAACTGACGATGCCGCCGTCGCTCCCGCCAGATATACCAGATCAGGGCCACCCCGCCGCTCACCAGCAGACCAATCAGGACGCTCCCTTCCCAGATCAGCATCCGGTGATGGACGTTCGACTCCGGAATATTGAGCGTCGCCACCTCCCGCAAATGATCGATCTGGCGCAGCCCGAAGATCATCCACCAGCAGGCGAGCGCAACCGTAAAGACCAGCCACGCCGTTGCCAGAAATACTTTTAACCGATCACTGTATTTGTCCATAAAAGATCAGTCAGCGGTTGCCCTGACTGCCTCGATGATTGCCGTTACCGTTCGATCGATCTGCTCCTCCGTATGCGCCAGCGAGAGGAAGCCGACCTCGTAACCACTCGGGGCCAGATAGATGCCACGCGCCAGCAGCTCGTGAAAGATCCGTCCAAAGCGCTCTCCATGCCCGGCGGGGATCGCCGCCACAGACCTGACCGGCTCGCCATTGGACGCGTGGAGCCAGAAGAGCGAACCGAAGCGGGCCATTTTGAAGGGCAGTCCATCCCGCTTAAATCCCGCTTCGACCCGCCGGCAGAGATCGGCCGTCCGAACCTTGAGCGTCTGCCAGGCGTTGACTGCTTCAATCTTTCGCAGTGTGGCGAGGCCAGCCCGCATCCCAACCGGATTGGCGCTCAGCGTCCCTGCCTGATAGACCGGACCAGCCGGCGCCACGAGATCCATCAGATCACGCCGGCCACCATAACAACCGACCGGGAAGCCACCGCCAATGACCTTGCCGTAGGTGACCAGATCGGGCCGAATACCAAACAACTCGGCCATCCCGCCCAGCGCGACCCGAAAGCCCGAGATCACCTCGTCAAAGACCACCAGGCAACCATTGGCCCGCGCCAGCCGGATCGCCTCGTCCAGAAAACTGCGTCGCTGAATGAGCAGCCCATAGTTGGCCGGGAGTGGTTCAAGAATCAGCGCGGCGATCTCGCTCCCATATTCGGCGAAGGCCTGCCGCAGCGCCACTTCATCATCGAGCGGGGTAACGATCGTCTCGGCGGCGACATTTGCAGAGACCCCGGCACTCGTCGCCGCCCCGACGCCGGCCGCGCCCGCCAGCCCGCTGCCCGCCCTGACCAGCAGCCCATCGGCATGACCGTGATAGCACCCCTCGAACTTCATAATACGGTCGCGTCCCGTCGCCGCCCGCGCGACACGGAGCGCGCTCATCACCGCCTCCGTTCCCGATGAGACGAACCGCAGCTTCTCAACCCACGGAAGGCGCGCGGTGATAAACTCTGCCAACTCCAGCGAGTAGGGCTCACACGCCCCAAAACTCCACGCCGAGTTGACTGCCGCCTCGACCTCTCGCGCCACCTCAGGATCACGATGACCAAGCAGCAGCGGGCCAAAACTCTGACAGTAGTCGATGTACTCCCGCCCATCGACCGACCGCAACGTCGCCCCCTCCGCACTCTCAAAAAAGATCGGCGTCCCGCCAACACTCCTGAAGGCGCGAACCGGGCTGTGAACGCCACCTGGCGCCACCCGCAGCGCCCGCTCAAACAATGCTTCCGAGGTCGTCATCGTCTCTCCTTCATAAATCTCAGCTTGCCGCGGGCTAACGGCCCATCGCCTTCGCGTATCGTGCGCCGTAGGTAATGATGAACTGCGCGCCGGCTCGCTTGAAGACATGCCACGTCTCGAGCAGCGCCGCTTCAAAATTTGTCAGCCCATGCTCGGCGAGCAGCACCAGACCGGCATACTCGCCACTCACCTGAGAGGCGCCAACCGGCCGCCCCGTTGCCTGCCGGATCGGCCCAATCAGGTCGATCGCCGTCATTCCCGGTTTGACCATCAGCAGATCTGCCCCCTCCTCAGCGCAACGCTCACTCGCCGCCAGCGCGTCTGTCCGGTTCCGGACATCGATCTGGTAATGGCGACGGTCGCCAAACTGCGGCGCTGAGTCGGCCGCAATTCGGAATGGGCCATAAAAGTTGCTCGCAAACTTAGTGCTGTAGCTCATGATCGGAACGAGATCGAAGCCGTTCTCGTCCAGCCGCCGCCGGATACGTGCAACACGCCCGTCCATCATATCGCTCGGGCTGATGCCATCCGCCCCCGCCTCTGCAAAAGCGACCACCGCCCGCGCCAGCTCCTCCACCGTCGCCTCGAGATCGATAATATTTGGGTTATCGGGACTGGCCTGACGATGAACCGCGCAGTGGCCATGCGTCGTCGAGGAACAGAGACAGGTGTCGATCCAGAGGCAGAGATCCGCCCCAAATCGCTGCCGCAGTGCCCGGATCGCCTCCTGCGTAAAGCGGTGATCGAAACCGGACCCGCGCTTCCCCGCCGGCGAGGCGAAGAGCAGAAACTGCGTCACACCCGCTGCCAGATCGCTCTCGACCTGGTGGAGCATCGACTCTATGTTCTGTCGCAACGTCCCCCGCAGGCCCGGAATCGCCTCGTCACCCGCCAGCCCTTCGACGACGAAGAGCGGCTGAATCAACTGTGCGCGATTGAACTCCGTCTCGGCACACAGATCGCGCAGATGTCTCGTCGCCCGCAGGCGCATCAGTCTCCTGTTCATATGCTCATCTCCGCCAGCCATTGCTGTTGATCGAGAAAGACGTGCGGCTCGATGCCCGCTTCAACCAGTGCCTGACAAGTATTGCCCGGACCACAGAAATGTGTCTTCTCGCGCAACCAGGGCGCAACGGCAATCGCCTGTCTGAAGCTCGACCCACTCGTCCAAAAAAAGTACTCCCGGCCCTCAGGATCGTCCGGCCCACCCGACACGATCCTGCCATTCCGTGGGACCAGCCGATAGGTGGCGAGCAGCGGCAGGTCTGGACTGCTCCCTGCATCCTGGTGTGACAGCTTGATCCAGTCGAGCCGGTGACCGGCGAGCGTCTCGAGCCGCGGCAATTCCTGCTCTCCCAGCCCCTCCGCCGAACCGTTGACCCAGATCCCACGCTGCGCCAGCCGCCGCCAGGTCCGGAGCCCACTCGCCCAGATGATCGCCACCCCCTTAACCTCGTTTTCTGCTGGATTGCCAGATGGGCCGGACTGCTCCCCGACTGGCCAATCGAGAGGAAGCGCGTCGGCCCTGGCGACCCACCAGGCTTCTCCGGCTTTAGGTCCGGCTTTAGGTCCGGCCTCTGGTTCAGTCTCCAACCTCGACGCGAGGATCGGCTCACGGGTGAACCACTCATTCGCCGCCACGCTTCCCGACCAGAGCAGCCCCGCATCGAGCCGTGGCGGACGCGGCCTGACCGGAACCAGCTCTGTCCGCGAAACATCATCTCCAGCCTGATCAAGCCCGCGAACGATGGTCACCTCACCATAAGGCCTGATCAGGACACTGACCCCAATCGCCTGATGGCAGCCGCCACCGTGCGACTTCAAAATCTGGCGCTCACGCTGCACCGCGTCAAAGGTCTCCACACAATTGATCTCCGCCAGCATCTGTCGCAGATCATCACGCCCCGCCGCAATCTCGATCGCCAGCGCCCCCTGCGCCGGCGCACTCGGACTTGCCAGCAGCGGCAAAACCATCCAGCGGCACCGCTCGAGCGCCCCCCGCAACTCGACACGCGTCTCCGAGTACTCCTCCGCCTCCGCTTCCAGCAATCGATCGAGCGCCGCCTTGGCGAGGATCAGCCCATCAGCCTCCTGATCCCACATCTTTTTGATCCGCGTCTGCATGTTCCCACGCACCGGCAGGAAATTGACCTGGTCGATTTTGGTTGGAAGCGCTTCCCGCAGAAAATCCGGCAGATTGCGGATGCGACGCGGTGAGGAGGTGAGAATATCTATCCGGCGTGTCGCCACGACCTTCGCCCAGCGATCCTGCCGCACCAGCAGCAGATCCTGCGCATCGGCCCGCGGGAGGGTCGCAACCACTTCAGTCTCCGGGCCCGTCTCGATTGGCAGATCCTTCCACGAATGGACCACCAGATCACATCCGCCACCAATCAGCTCCGTCCGCAGATCCTCTGTGAAGACCCCCTTCTCCGGCATCTGCCAGAGCGGCTGACTCTGGTTCTGGTCACCGAGCGATTCGCGGAACTGGAACTCGACCGCCAGACCTTCAAATCGATCCATCAGTCTCCGGGCGACGAGCTGCGCCTGAATCCGCGCAAGCGCGCTCCGACGGGCGGCGATTCGAAGAGTCGCCGGCGCTACGCACACAGATCCTCCCACCCGAACGGACGGCACTGCATCTGTTTCAGATGTTGTTCGGCACATGCGCTGATCTCCTGTCTGGCTCTGGCTGAGATATCCGAGGCGCGGCGCCGCTCCTTTTCGAGCAGCGCAAAGAAACTGTCGAGATCGAGTACACCCGGCAGAGTCAGCGCATCGTGCACGGACTCGCCTCGCAGGTCGAGCGTCCGCGTGAAGTTCACGCCCTGCCTGGCCACCCACTCCGCGATCTCAGTCGAAGTGAGCGGCGCCGCAATAACTAAAGCCGCCTGAGCAGGTGGGCCGACTGCCGGGGAGCTCTCGCCGCCGACTGGCTGGCTGCCGCCGGTCAGGTCCGCAATCTTCAGGCCGGGATGCTCCTCACGCAACACCTCCGCCGACCGGCGTGAACGATTGACAACCGTCACCTCAGCTTCGGCAATCAGCCACGGCAGCATCTCCTTCACCAGCTTCCCTGCCCCGAGAAAGACTACCGCTGGAATACCTTTCAGATAACGGGCCGCCAGGCTGCCATACGACTGACTTCCCTGATTGTGGAGGTGTTGATGGCGAATCCGCTTCGCATCCGTCAACAGATCCTGTGTCATCTGCTTCAGAAAATAGCCCCACGGCGTCGCCGGGAACTCCGTCTTTGCGCAGAACTCACGGAACTGCCCCATCACCTCTGTCTCGCCAATGATCGGCGAATGGAGCCCGCAAACAACTTCGAGCAGGAACCGGTAGGCATCGACACCGCGGTAGAGCTCCTGACCTGACCTGACGCTGCCACGAATCAGGCTGAACTCCGACCCACTGAAGACGTCGATCTGCCGCAGGCAGGTCGCCCACTGTATACCCAGTGAGTATCGCGGAACCGAACTCCCGAGTGAACGCTTGGTATTAATGATGACCAGATCGCTTATCATAATGGCCTCATCCTACCCAAGCTTTTACAAAGAAATGTCACCGAAGTGTCATCAGTCAAGACAAATTTTGCCCCGTCAACCCCAGTATCTCCGCAAACCCGGCCTCATCGAGCCTATGCCGCAACTCGCGGCTCTCCCCGTCGGTCAGGTTTCGGCGTGGG
>JBEIMN010000015.1:0-15629 GCA_040378705.1 Acidobacteriota bacterium | reverse complement strand
GGCCGCCGCGCGCGCCGCGCTCGACGAGGCGACCAGCACGAAGCTTGAATTCGTTCACCAGACCGAGCAGCGCGGAACGAGCCACGCGGTCAGATGTGCCGCCGAATCTCTGCGGACCGCTGAGGGAACACTCGTCGTCTTTTACGGTGATACCCCGGCCGTGCGGGCGGAGACGCTTCAAAAACTGATCGACGAACACGAATCGGGTGGCCACGCCGCGACGCTAATTACTATCCGGATTGAGGAGCCTCCCGCCTACGGAAGAATCATTCGCGACCAGGCCGGAAAATTCCAGAAGATCGTCGAGCAGCGTGACTGCACCCCGGAACAGGCCGCGATCACAGAGATCAATCCGGGCTTCTACTGCTTCGACATCCCGGCGCTGATTCCGGCGCTCGGCAAACTGTCGCCGCAGAATGCTCAGGGTGAATACTATTTGACAGATGTGCCGGAGCATATGCTCGCCGCTGGTCAATCGGTCGGAACTATCCTTCACGATGATCCACACGAGCTGGAGGGGATTAACAATCGTCTCGAACTTGCCGCGATGTGGAAACGGCTGCGCACCGCGACACTCAACCGGCTCATGCTCGATGGGGTGACGATCGTCGATCCGGAATCGACCTACATCGACGATGGGGTCGAGATTGGCCGCGATACGATCATCCATCCGCAGGTAATCATCGAGGGCAACTCACGCCTTGGCAGCCACTGCGAGATCCAATCCTGGTCGCACCTGAGCGATGTTGAAATCGGTAATGACTGCCGGATACTGAACGGGACGATCATTACCAATAGCCGTCTCGCCGGACAGAACTCCGTCGGCCCTTACGCGCACCTGCGAATGAATGCGGAATTGATGGAGGAGGCGGCGGTTGGAAACTTCGTCGAACTCAAAAAAACGACGATCGGGCGGCGGACAAAGGCCATGCACCTGACCTACCTTGGAGACGCAACCGTCGGAGAGAGGGTCAATATTGGTGCCGCAACCGTCACCTGCAACTATGATGGAAAGCAGAAACACCAGACGATCATCGAAGATGATGTGAAGATCGGGTCGGATACGATGCTCGTCGCTCCGGTGCGGGTGGGCAGGGGCGCGATGACCGGGGCGGGGTCTGTGATTACGAAGGATGTCCCGCCGGATTCACTCGCGGTTGGCGTTCCGGCAAAGGTCAGGAAGATGCTGGGATAAAAGCCAGGAAGTGCGGGGGGCTGCTCGCAAATGTATGCGACAGCCCCCCACTTTTCACCAGCCGGACGATTAGTCCCTTACTTCTGAATCTCGATCTTCTTGATCATCTTCATCATCGTCGGCGACTCATTCACTTTGTAATCGGCTGGCACGACAAACAATGCAGCGTCCGGTTCAGCTCGATTGACATTGATCACGCGGTAGAGATTCTCGCCAAAGCGTGGATCGACGTGGCGGGTCAGGAGCACCAGCTGCAGGTCGTTCGAGTACCAGCGCTCATTGACGATCTCGATCTGCTTCTCATTACCGACCTCGCCAGCGGGGATCGTCTCAACGGTTCGTGTCCCCTCCGCCTCGATCCCATCGATGGTCTGCTTGCCAAGATTCTCTGTCCGGAGATTCTTTGCCGCACCGGTAATGAAGGTGAACATTTTCGGGTCGAGATTTTTCACATCTTCCGTGACCACACTGCTGCCCTGCCCGTTGCCTTCAATGCGCCGGGTGATGATTCGTGTCGAGCCGTTCTCACTCTCAACATTGGTCGTGACCTTAAGTTCGATCTTCTCCGCTCTATTTTCGGCACCTTTCTCGTCTCTGATGATCGAGAATGCCGGCGTGATCGAGGGCATCTTGCTGAAGGTGCGTGACCGTGGATCGAGAATCATGGTTGTTCCGGCGACCGGATCGACAATCTGAATCGACTTGCCGAGATCAGGCGCTCCCTGCATGCTCCCGACCATCATCGGGCCGACCATCATTGGCGAGAACTCACGCCGTGTCCGGCCCTCGCCGTCACGATAGATCTGGGACTCAGACTTGCGCTGAATGCGGTTTCCGTCGGGCAATGTCTGAGTAAACTCTGTCACAGCATCTGCGCTGTACGGCATCCCTTTGACAACCTTGTTCTCGAACGGCATTGCCTCACCGGCAATGGCGACCGAGAAATGCGTCGGAAGTGGCTGGCCGGACTGTGCGAGTGAATCTCCGTTAATGAAAAAGGCGTTTGGACCTGAAACCGTGACATTGGAAGGTCCGGAATCGGCCTTCACAACCGCCGACTGCCCCGACTTCTCGACGATAATGACGGTTCCTTTCTTATCCGATCCCATCTCCCTGATGATAATCTCTCTCTTCTCCTGTGCCGCGACGGCGACCGTCATCAGTGACACCAGTCCGGAAGCAATTGCGACCGTCAGACATTTATGCAGGGTTATTTCTTTAACCATCGTATCTCTCCTGTCCTGAAATCAGATTTTATTTGATGAAACGGATGGCGCGCGCCATTCCGTCTTCTCCAACCAGCAGGTCAGCCTTGACCGGAACCATTGCCCGTTCAGGATTGACCGTAAAACCGAATGATCCGAGCATCGAGCGCGGAACTGAAACACGAATCAACTGACCGCGCTCCATTGGGTAGAATCGTTGTCCGGAATTGAATAGCAGATAGTCTGTCAGCGCCTCTTCGGTCTCAGCCGGCATTTCGGCCAACGTTTCAGCCGGCATTTTGGCCGGCATTACAGAAGCTGGGATGGTCTCGCGCCTCCTCGCTGGAAGCGACTTTGCGGCAGCGATTGCGTCGGCGTCAGGACCTCTCCGGGCAGCGGGAACCTGACGGCTCGCCGCATCGTTGCCGGCGCGAGCCGATTCGGAGGGCGGCAACGGCGTCGCCAGAGTGTTTGCGGCGACGTGACGGATCGTCTCCAACTGTTTCGTGTTTCGCTGCCAAATGGTCAGTGTCAAAGCGGCGACAACGAAGAGAATCGCCGCCACGGCCAGCAATGAGCCGGCTGGCCACCGACGGGCTAATGGCGTCTGGCTCGTCTGGCGCTTCTCGACCGGGATTCTTTGCCGGAAAGCTGAGAGCAACTGCTGCTCCACCAGCACCGGCGCTTCCTTTCGGGCATCGGCGTCGGCAAATACGGTCAGTGAATGCTGGAGCGCTTCGGATTCGGCGAGCCACTGCCGGCACCGTGCGCACCCGGCGACGTGGGAAAGACAGTCCGCCCGCACCGGCGAGTCCATCGGCTCGCGGCGTACCAGTTCGGTCACGTGTGTCGTAAATTGAGCGCAGTTCATAATGGAGTATTTAACGGTTCATTTTTTATCTTCACTTTTCAACTTCACTACGCTGCTATGCCGGCTTCACTACACCAGCCTCGGCATCGGCGCTCTCACCCTTCAAACGGTCGAGGAGGAGCAGTCGCCCGCGGTGGAGTCGGGACCGAACGGTTCCGAGCGAACAGTCGAGAATTTGTGCCGCCTCCTGGTAGCGCATCTCGTGCAGATCGCAGAGAACGATCGCCTCACGGTAATGTTCCGGCAATGCCAGAATCGCCTGGCGAACCGACTCGACCGTCTCCTGGCGCGTCAGTTTAACGAGTGGATCACTGGCCGGATCGCCTGACATTTCAGGATTGTGAAGCAAATGGCTCGCCGAACCCGGCGGTTCCTGATCATATTTATCGTCGAAAAAAGATACCCAGCGCCCGCGCGACGCGAGACGACGTCGGACCAGATTCCGCGCTACACCAAAGAGGTAACCACCCAGCGAGCCGCGTTGCGGATCGTACGTCGAGTCGGCCAAACCGATCAGCGTCATAAAGACCTCCTGCACGACATCTTCGGCGAGAGCAGCTTCACCGCTCATCCGGAGCGCGAAGCGATAAATCGCCCCCTGATGCTCCCGGTAGAGTTCAAGAAAGGCACGTTCATCGCCGGCGCGAATCGCTTTCAGCCTCTGCTCATCGGTCATACCAGGTGGCATTCCAGGGGGTTCCTTCTCCGCTCGATTCGATCTCACCAGTCTTTCAGGCTATTTCTTTGGTCTTTAGCACTGTTGACTGGTCGCATCTGTTATTGCATCCGGAGGTCCGAAAAGTTCCCATAGCCAGATTTTTATATTCGGGATAGTAAAAAAAAGAGCCAGACAAATGTGACGGGCAGGATTTAAGCCATCCTTCTCATTCAATCTGTCTGCCTTTTGCCAATCTGCCGCTGATCGTCGCGACCAGGCGGCGCGGCCCACTGTTTTGATTGCGATGCTCGCAAAGGTATATTCCCTGCCAGGTACCAAGCCGCAGGCTGCCCCGGCCGATCGGGATCGTCAGCGAGTTGCCGAGGATGGTCGATTTGATGTGGGCTGGCATGTCATCCGGTCCTTCGAGGGTGTGCTCGTAATACGGGGCATTTTCGGGCACGGTATGGTTAAAATGCCTCTCCAGATCACCTCGCACATCGGGATCTGCATTCTCATTGATGGTCAGCGATGCCGAAGTATGCTGAATGAAGAGGTGGAGCAGGCCGATCTCGAATTGACCAATTTCCGGCAGATGGTCAAGAATCTCACGGGTGATAATATGAAAGCCGCGGCGGCGGGCCGCGAGGCTGAACTCTCTCTGAATCCATTCAGTATTGTTGTTCATGCGGGGGATTATGATCGATCGTTTAAACAAAAGGCAATCTGGCCTAAACAACTTCACTCCGCGCCGCGAGCTCGGAAGGACCGGCTTCGTCGCGACGCGGCTCGGGATCGGGGATGTCGCAGACCGGCAGATTCCACTCGAGACCTGCGTCGCGACGGTGGAGCGTGCACTCGCCGCCGGGCTCAACCTGATCGACACTGCACCAATGTATGAAGACGGCTACTCGGAAGAGATCGTTGGTGCGGCGATCCGCGCCTGGGGTGGCCGGCGCGAGCAGATCTTTCTGATCGATAAGATCGATTATCCTGAAGCACCGGTTGCGCCGCAGATCGAAGCCTCCCTCGGGAGGTTGCAGCTTGAGCGGACCGACGCCTTCGTCTTTCACGCCATCAACTCGGTCGATCTTTGCGAGCAACTGCTGGAACCAGGTGGCGGATTCGACCAGCTCTCCCAGGCTGTCCAGCGCGGACTGACGCGCTTTCGCGGTCTCTCTTCGCACAATCCGGCGGTCCTGCAAAAGGTGATCGAATCCGGCAACTGCGATATTGTCATGTTCCCGGTCGGCCCTTTTGTCGATCATCGATACATCGAAGAGATACTGCCGCTCGCGCGTCGGAAAAGGGTCGGGACTGTCTGCTTCAAGACCTTCGGGGCCGGAAAGCTGGTCGGCGATACGAGTGGCTACAATCAACCTCTCCAGATCCGCCCGCGCGGAAAGATCTCCTCCGGGGGCAGCAGCGAGGGAGCGACCATCCTGCCCCGTTTGAGCGTCGCAGACTGTCTGCATTACACAATGACGCTCGACCCGGATGTCGCACTCCTCGGGCTCAGCTTTCCAAATGAGCAGGATGAGGCTTTTGCTGCCGCCGCGAACTTCCATCCCCTCGATGATGAGGTTATGGCAGACATCCGTCAGCGGGCAGCAATCGCCAGACAGTCGAAGGGCCCCTGCTGGTGGAACCCTGATCCCGATGCCTGATCACAGGACGGGCCTGATCATAAGTCAGAATTGAATTGTGTAATGTGACCGGCGGGGTTTGAGTCTTCCGGCCAGAGATTGCATAATCAGCCCCTTGAGGTGATTACCAATGAATAATTCCGTAAATAGACCCCGCGTTCTCGCCGCGATGTCCCACCCGGACGATGCCGAGATACTGGTCGGCGGGACACTGCTCCGCCTCCGCGAACGTGGCTGTCCGGTCGGAATCCTCTCGATGACGAGCGGTGACTGCGGCTCGGCGACACTTTCGCGAGAGGAGATATCGCGTGTTCGTCTTGGCGAGGCCCGCGACGCGGCCGAATATCTCGACGGCTGGTACGGATGTGCCGGACTTCACGACATCGAAGTCATCTTCAACGCCGAAAATCTCCGCCGCGTGGTCGAAAAGATGCGTGAATTCAGACCGGATGTTGTCATCACTCATTCGCCAGTCGACTATATGCTCGATCACGAGGAGACGACACGCCTTGTCAGGGGCGCGACCTTTGCGCTCGCCATGCCCCTCTATGAGACACGACAGATCGCCCCGCAGCCGGCAACCGGCGGAACTCCCGCCCTTTACTATGCCGATCCGGTCGAAGGGCTCGACCATTTCGGCCAGCGGATCGTTCCCGAATTCCACATCGAGATTACACCAGTCATCGAACGGAAGCGTGAACTGCTCAGCCGGCACCGATCACAGCGGGAATGGCTGCGCGCTCATCACGGCGTCGATGAATACCTAAACCGCATGACCGAATGGGCGGCCGCATATGGGCGCGAATGTGGCGTCGATTATGCAGAGGGACTGCGTCAGCATCGCGGTCACGGCTATCCTCTCGATCCGGTACTGCAGAACCTGCTCGGCGACGCAGTGTGCCGGATAGCATGACCATTTTTTTACTCTTTGCAATCAGACAATATAATTGAGGAGACTTACATCGATGGAACAGATCAACATTGGTATTGTCGGGCTCGGATGGGTGGCCGGTGCGCACATCTCCGCCTTCAACCAGATTCCCGGCGCAAAGGTTACCGCCGTCTGCTCGCGCCGCGAGCTGAACGAAGCTGAGATCTCGGCGCAATACGGCACACCACTCAAGGCATATCGTGACTACGCGGAGATGCTCAGGGATCCCTCGATCCACGTCATCGACATCTGCACCCCGCATCCGTTCCACGCCGAGCAGGCGATCGCCGCCGCAAAGGCCGGAAAACACCTGATCATCGAGAAGCCGATCGCAATCAACTATCCCGACGCCGTCGAGATCCGCAAAGCGATCCAGGCCGCCGGCGTCAAGAGCTGTGTCTGCTTCGAGGTCCGCTTCAGCCAGCAGGGGACGATGCTCCGCTCAACGATCGACCAGGGACTGCTCGGCGATCTGCACTATGCGGAAGTCGACTACTATCACGGCATCGGCCCGTGGTATGGCCAGTTCCCGTGGAACGTCAAGAAGGACTTCGGCGGCAGCAGCCTCCTCACCGCCGGCTGCCATGCCCTCGACCTGCTGCTGATGTTCATGGACAGCGAGGTCGAAGAGGTCACCAGCTACAGCAACCGGTCCTCGAATCCGGTCTTCGAACCATACGAGTACGACACGACCAACATCACCCTTCTTCGCTTCAAGGATGGACGGATTGGCAAGGTCGCCTCGGTCGTCGATTGCATCCAGCCATACTATTTCCACATCCACCTGGTTGGAAGCGAGGGCAGCATCCTCGACAACAAACTCTACAGTGCGAAGCTGAAGGGAATGACGAAGCAGCGGTGGAGCACGCTCGAGACCGGCATGATCGACTCCGGCGACGTTCACGATCACCCGTACCTGCCGCAGTTCATCGCCTTCATCGACAGCCTGCGCAAGGGTGAAGACATGCCGCTGACCGACTTCGAGACGGCCTTCGAGAGCCATCGCGTCGTCTTTGCTGCCGATCTTTCGGCTGCCGAGAGGCGGCCGGTCAAGCTCTCCGAACTGAGCAAGTAGTCGAATCAGAGACAAAAAAGCGGCGGCGCGGAGATTATTGATCCTCCGCGCCGCCGCTTTTTCGTCTCTGATTCCAATCGCCCGCTTCCCCTCAATCAACTCCGTAACTGATCTCCATCCGCCGGATTCGCAACGCCGCCAGCGTCAGAATCAGACCGGTAAATATCAGCATCCCCGGGACCGAGATCCAGACCGGCGTCGGGGTGACGATCGTCGCGAACGGTCCCTCATCGATCGGAATCGGCAATTGGGACTCCAGGTAGTGGATGATGCTGATCTTCTTCAGCACTGGCGGCAGCAGGAAGTTGATCCACTCCCAGCCGTAGACGACCAGCGCCGGAATGATCGGATTACGGAAGAAGAGACCGATAAACATAAAGATCGCGCCATATCCGAAACAGGCGAGAATCGTGATCGACTCGTAGGCCAGCACCTGCCGCCACCCCGGTCCGTCGAGCAGAAAATCGACATTGCCAGGATAGCCCCGTGCATAATAGAGAAAGAATAACGCGCCGAGCGTCGTGAAGCTGAAGAGGATCGTCGCCGCGACGATGCCTGAAAAATACTTCGCCATCACCAGCACCTCGCGCCGCAGTGCGGCGAGAAAGTAGTAGTGGAGGCTCCGGTCGACCACCTCGCCACGAAAAAGACTCATGAAGATCCACGCACAGCCGAAGAAGACGACCGACCGCAGGATGAGTGCATCGTAGATATTGGCAAAGGCCTGCTGCGAGCTGTTCCAGTCGCGTGCAATATCATCCGCCGCCTGCGGATCGACAATCGCCAGCAGAAAGAGTATCGCCACCGGCACCGCCGCCAGCAAATAGAGGAGCGATGCCCGCCTTCCCCAGAAGTTCTTGCTCACCTCGATCCGCAGAATCGCGGCGATCTGGCGCCGCCAGAGTGTCGGATTCACCTCCGGCCTCGCTTCGTTGTGCTCACTCGACTTCAGTTCTGACCTCACGCCTCACCTCCCCCACTCGAACCGATCAGGTAGTGATAGACCGCCGAGAGATCATCATCGACCGGCATGACCAGATCGATCGCCAGATCACTCTCCGTCACAATTTGATTGATCAGCAGAAAGAACGCATCGGCATTGGTCGTCCTGATTAGCAGCCCCCTGCGATCCCCACCCTGCGGATCAGCCCCCTCGCGATCAGAATAAAGCTGGACCTCGACGATGTGGCTTGCCGCAAAGAGTCGCGCCGCCAGCTCCCGCGGCCGATCGCAACCGACCATGATCTGCATCGGATGATCTTCGATCTCCTCGCGAACCCCCGTCACTCCCCCCTCGGCGAGGATGTAGCCATTATTGATCAGAACGACCCGATCCGACATCGTATCGACTTCGTGTAGAATATGGCTGGAGATGATCAGATGAAGCCCTTCGCGCGCCAGATCGCGGAAGAGCCGGATCGTCTCCGCACGCGCCATCGGATCGAGCCCATTGAGCGGCTCATCGAGTACCATCACCACCGGCTGATGCGCAATCGACTGCGCGAGCCGGATACGCTGGCGCATCCCCTTGCTGTAACCGGCCACCTTGCGGTCGGCGGCATCGACCAGACCAACACGCTCGATCGCCTGCCAGCTCATCTCCTCGGCTACTTTCCGCTCGTAACCGTGAACCCGCAGAAACGAGTTGATGAACTGGTAGCCGGTCATCCCCTTCGGGAAGGAGTCGAACTGTCCGCAATATCCGACCAGTCGAAACAACCGCTGCGGATCCGATGGCGAAATCCCAAGCACGCTCACCCGTCCGCGCGTCGGCTGGATCAACCCCGTCATCAGGTTCATCAGTGTCGTCTTACCTGATCCGTTCGGCCCAACCAGTGAGGTAATCCCCGGCGTAATCGTCAGATTGACCCGGTTGACCCCAAGGATCTCACCGTAAAACCTGGAGACATTCTCGAAACTGATCAACTGGTCCGGTCGACACTCTTCACTCGTCATGAGATTACCTCGTACGCTCGAACCTTGCGTGAAAGCATCCATAAACAGAGCAGCCCATAGGCTCCCCAGACCAGCCACGCCTCACCGAAAGACTGAAAACGATACTCATCCGTCATTGTCCGAAACAACTCGCGCGCCAATTGGTCGAGCGCCATCCCAAGATTGAGCAGATGGCCCTTCCGTGTCCGGAAGATCCCCTCGATCGCAAATCCGATCGGCGTCGGAATGATAAAGATCGCAAACAATGCTGCACTTGCCGCCGTCCGCCATTTCAACCAGGCCGAAAAGGCCATCGCCAGCAGCGCCAGAATGATGATGAAGACCCAACTGAAGACAAAGATCGCCATCCCAATCCACCAGTTGTCCACCATCCAGCCGCCCCCCTCAAGATACGACTGGAAGAGGAAGAGCAGTATCCCCGGTGCCCAAGTGAATGAAGAGAGCAGCAACACGAGCACTGCCATCTTTCCGAGGATATACTCCGCTCGCGAAAATGGCCGGCAGAGATAGAGCGGCAACCCGTTGTTTGACAGATCGCGCGAAATCAGCACCGGCCCGATAATCACTGTCATCAGAAAGGCAAGTCCCGACTGAATGCTCATGAATACCTGAAAGAACATCCCATTGATCGGAATCAGACTTGCCGCGTCAACCTGAAAAACAGCCAGCGCGGTCACATTGTGGTGAAGATAGATCAGGATCGTGAAGATCAATGGCGCAACGAAACAGAGCGCGTAGAGCGCAATGAAGAATCGAAGCTGGAAGAGATCCTCGTATGCATAGCGTGGAAGGACCAGAAACCTTGCCCAACTGCTGGTCAACCTTCCATCATAAGGTTTGTAGCGATGTTCGTAGACGGCCATATAACTGATTTAACGGAGAGCTCTGAAGGCTGGCGGGCCGATCTCCAGACTGGAAGAGCGGCCCGCCCGTGAAAATCGAGCGTGACTACTCGACCCGCTCGATGGTCATGACGGCGCCATTGAACTGCGGCATGACTGCACTCGACTTGATCGTTTTCCGACCATCACGAGCGATCCAGTAGGTTGTCCGCCCACCACCTTCGGCATCCGCAACCTCGATCTTGAAAGTATCGAAGGTCCCAGCCGGAACCGTCACCTTCTCAACACCGACCACCTTCAGCTCCTTCACCGTCGGCTTCTGTGTATTCAGATCGAAATTGCGAAAGGCTGCAGTGTAGCCTTCGGCAAGTGGCAGCGTCGCCAGAATCTCACTCGTCCCGGCACCATCGGCAAAGACTGTCCCACCAAGATCGACTTCAAACGGGCGCGACTGGCCGTTCATCGCCATCGTGCCCGAGGCCTTGTTTCCCTGGTAACTGACCTCGATCGTCACCGGCCCCTGATTGACCTGCCGCCTGACCAGCGCGAGCGTCGATTTCTCTACCGTCGTCCGATCAGACATCTCTCCCTGCGGCAGTTGCACAGACTCTGTGATAACCCACTTTCCACCATCCTCACCAACCTCCATCTTTGAGGTGAATGGAATCGACTGTCCGGCAACCTCGATCTTTCCGGAGTACTTCACCACGCCTGACTTCAGATCCGCGACCGGTTTGAGTGATCCAGTCGCGACAACCGCGGCCTTCTTCAAAACCACTCTCGTCACATCGATCGTGATCTCCTTCAAACGTGCCGCCTGCTCCGGCTTCATCTCCTCCTGGAACCGCCCGCCAAGGTGCCTGGCCAGAAACTTCTCTGTGAGAGCGAAGGAGGCCATATTATTGATCGGCCGGGCAAAGCCATGCCCCTCGTCCGGTGCCACCAGATACTCGACCGGAAAACCACGATCCCGTAGGGCAACAACGATCTGATCCGACTCAGCCTGCTTAACTCGTGGATCGTTTGCCCCCTGGATCACCAGCAGCGGCGACTTGATCTTCGCCGCCGAGTTGAGTGGTGACTGACGCTCCAGCCGCGCCTTTCCCTCCGACGTATTCGGATCACCCATCCGCTCGTGAAAGACCTTCCGCGCCGCTTCCCAGTAGGGTGGAATCGAATCGAGCAATGTCAGCAGATTCGATGGCCCGACAATCGAGACGCCACAAGCATAGACATCCGGCGTAAAAGCCAGCCCCGCCAGCGTCGCATATCCACCGTATGATCCGCCCATAATCCCAATCCGCTTCGGATCGGCAATCCCACGACCAGTCAGGTATTTGGCCCCCCAGGTCAGATCGTCCTGCATCTTCTGGCCCCACTCGAGGTTCCCGGCATTGAGGAACTTCTTCCCATAACCGGTCGAGCCACGGAAATTGGGCTGCAGTACCGCGTACCCACGATTGGCGAGAAACTGCGCGTAACTGTCATATCCCCAGCCATCCCGCGCCCACGGCCCGCCGTGCGGGAAGATTATCACCGGCAGGCCTTTTGCCGGGATACCTTTTGGCAGCGTCAGAAATGCCGGTATCTCCAGACCATCCGATGACGGGTAGCTCACCGCCTCCATCTTCGCCAGATGCTCCCGCGGCAACTGCTCCCGAATTCGGTACTGCAAGGTCAACTTCCGTGTCTTTCGCTCGAAGAGATAGCTCTCACCCGGCTCGGTATCACTCGAGACACTGGCGATGAGGAGGCTTTCATCGGTCGTCATCGATCCAATACCAACCTCACGCCCTGGAAACTGCTTCTCGAGAAACTCGTAATCGGCCTGCCACTCCCTGTTCTTCCAGTAGATTCGCGTCCGCTCATCCTGATATATCGTCGCGATCAGCTCGCCTGTCTTGTCGGAGAAGGAAGCCGTCGCAATGTCAACCCGCTTCAGTGGATCACTCTCGACCATCTCCTCCGCGCCTGTCGCCGGATTGAAGAGGATCAGACCGATCCGCTCGACCGCCGCGCCCCTGTCCGAGACCATGTAGACACGCTGATTATCCTTGTGAAACTGGACTGGTCCGCAGTTCTCAAAGACCGAACAGGAGTAGACCTTCTTGAAGCCATCGGCGTCGACACGCAGCACCTCTGTGTCACCATTGTCGGCCGCACGTGTTGCTAACCGCAACTGATCTTTCTGATCGAAGACCCAGCCTGTCAACCGCTCTGAGTTCTGACGCAGCAGCTTTCGCTCTCCCGTTGAAATCTTCACCTGATAGAGATCGTGCCACGCCTGGTCACGATCATTCATCCCGACATAGAGCAGATCCGGATTGCCCTTCGGCAGCGCGTAGATCATCGCACGGACGCTCTTCGCCTCGGTCAGATTGCGCGCTGCTGGTACCTCCGGGCCTCCCCCCTTCGCCTCGGCCGGGTTGACCGCGAAGACGTTGAAATTCTCATTTCCACCCTGATCCTGAACAAAAAGGATGAACTTGCCGTCACGACTCCAAAAGAAGGCCGGAATAGGCCGTTTCGTATCGTTTGTGATCAGCTTTGCCGCCGTAAATGGCTCCGTAACCCCTTTGACCCAGATGTTGCGGGTCCCCTGAAAAGGCTTGACGAAAGCGATAAATTTTCCATCCGGGGAGATCTGCGCACCGCCAATCTCCGGGTCTCCGAAGAAGAGGTCCCGATCTACCAGTGGCACACGCTCCTGCCCCAGCACCGTGATGCCTGCAGCAAGCAGCCCAATTACCATCATCAGAAATTTTATACTCTTCATAAATATCAGCATCCATCTCCTGTTGGTCGGCAGATTTATGATCTGCCTGACATTGGCCACCAGAGTCATCTCTACTGCTCCATGGCCTTTAGAAAGATCTCTTCGAGGGAATCACGTTTGTAATTGAGTCGCCGAATCTGCACCTCGCGCTCGGCCGCGATGCGGTAGAGATCGCGAACCTCGCGATTCTCTGGCATTACGACCTTGAATCGCTGCTGCCCGGTCTGCGCATACTCACAACCGAGCGTGCCGATCGCCTCTGCAAACTCTCGGGTCGCGCCGCGTGTCTCGAGTTCAACAAATTTCCGGTTTGCCTTCCGCTCGGCCTCCAGATCACAGTTCGCGACTATTCGCCCATCCTTCAAAATAAGAATCTCGTCACAGCACTCCTCGACATCGCGCAGCAGATGCGAAGAGAGGACGATCTGCGTCTTCCCGGAATCCCTGATTTCACGAATCAGCTCGAGCATCCGCTTCCGCGCCGGCGGATCGAGCCCATTGGTCGGCTCGTCGAGAAATATAAGCCGCGGCCCGTGAACTATCGCCTGTGCCAGCTTCGCCAACTGCTTCATCCCAAGTGAGTAGCTTCCAATTTTGCGGTATCGGGCCTCACCAAGTCCGACGTAGAAGAGCGCTTCGTGCGCACGCTCGAGCGCGGCATCGCGCGATAAGCCTGAAAGCTCGGCCATGAGCCTGACGAAGTGGACGGCCGTCATCTCTGCCAGATAGGCGTCACGCTCTGGCATGTAGCCAATCGAAGTCCGGATCTCCCGCGTCTTCGTTCGAATGTCGAGGCCGAAGATCCGGGCGGTGCCCGACTGCGGTCGATAGAATCCGAGGAGTGTGTGGATCAGTGTCGTCTTCCCGGCCCCGTTCGGTCCGAGCAGCCCGATGCACCGGCCGCGCAGCACCCCTTCGAGCTCCTTCAGGATAGTTCGCTTTCCAAATTCGATCCGGAGCCGGTCGAGCTCGATGATCGGTTTGTCGTCGGAATATTGGCTCAGATTGGTCATGCGGATTGTTGCCACTCTACTGCTTCCGGCTGGCGCCGTTTCCGGTCACTCCACCCGTCGCCTTGAGCAGGCGAATGTTTCCGTTAATCCCATTAAATTCGATCTCGGAACCTCCGACACCGATGCGTGCTTCATATTGGCCACCACTCTCGTCATCCCCACGCTTTTCAAATCCCTCCAGATCAGAGGTCACCTTGCCATTGTTGCCCCGGGCGCTCAGGTTCGCGTTGACCTCTCCCTCGAAGCGGAGTGTGATCGCACCATTAATGCCGTTCATATCGATCGGACTTCCGGTATATTTGCCAAAAGTGATATCAATTTCGCCGTTCTGGCCACTCACCTCGACCGGGCCAACCTGGCGCGCCACCGTCAGACGGCCGTTCACCCCACTAATGTCGAGACTCCCCTCGATCTCGCCCAGATCGATCCCGCCATTGATGCCTCGTCCGATGAAATCGATCCGCTTCGGCAATCTCACAATCACCCGTTGCCGCCCCTCCGGGACTTTCTTGAAGGCAGAGAAGAAACTCTTATGATCATCTTCGCGATAGATTCGCAGCTTTGTATCCTCATGCCTGATGACGATCCGGTTGTACTGCAGATCCTCTCTCCGGTTCGCCGAACGAACGATCAGCACCTCCGCCGTATCCTCATCCGTGCTCTCAACCCTTACCGGACCGTTGAGCCCGAAGACCCGAAAGTTCGATCGTGGCTTGAGCGCGTACCTGCGCCGGATCTCCTCACGAAACGGCAGATCGTACTTCTTCACATCGGTCGCGTCGATCGTCACCGACAGGTCGTTGGCCTCGTTCTGGATCGTTTCATCTGCAACACCAGACGCATTATCGGCAGCCTGACTGGTCGTCACCTCGATCGGCTTTGCCGAGGCGGCACGATTCCGCCGACAGCTACTGACTCCAACAGTCAGCAATAGTCCGATACTTACCAAATACAAGAAACTATTCACGGTCTTCATCGAAATTGCTCCCTCCCTGAGTGCGTCGTCTGGCATCTTTCAACACCTTGCGCGCCGCATCTTTATATCTGTTCGTGCAGTTTTTACGATCAATCCTGCAACCTTGTTCCAGCTAAATCGGGGCCAATCTCAGATTTCACCAGCAACTACTCAACATCTTCTCTCTCGGATGGAAGTGTCCAGGCGAGGACCATTGCCGGAAGACCAGCCGCCAGCATGAGCCACGATGAACCGATATAAAAAAATGCGCCCTCAAACCAGGAGCCTTGAAGCTGCGCACTCTGCCCGCCCTTCCCAAGTAGCCCGAATAAATAGAGAAGGATAGTCATCCCACCCAGATATCGGTAGGCAACCAGATAAGCCTCATTTCGGATCGCGATCAGCCGTTCGTCCAGTAACTCATTCGGCGCGTCCGAGATATGCCTTACCGCTCTCCGTAAGGTCAGATAAAGGTATATCAGCCCGATATAGACCAAAGGTTGCAG
>JBEIMN010000014.1:0-15769 GCA_040378705.1 Acidobacteriota bacterium | reverse complement strand
CGATTAGTGTCAACATTGACGCCACTCCGTCGGGTCACTCTGATCCAGGATCGGTTGAGACCAGGTCGGGCAGAACCTGTCCGATCTGGTCTCGCAGCGTCAGGTCTGCGAGATGGTCGAGGGGCGTCGTCGTCCGGTTGATGATGAAGAGCGCCGCTCCGAATTTTTTGGCAATCTGTGGCAGTGAGGCCGCCGGTTGAACGACAAGGGATGAGCCGATGGCGATCATCAGGTCACATTTTCGGCAGGCATCGACGGCGGCGGAGAGGTCTCTCTCCGAGAGTGCCTGACCGAAAGAGATCGTTGCCGGTTTGAGAAGCCCCCCGCAAGCCTCGCACTCCGGAGCTGGCTCACCATTCTCGATTCGGGTAACGGCTTCGTCCATGGTGATCGATTGGTGGCAGGTCTGACATTCGGCTCTGGTGGTCGTTCCGTGGAGTTCGATTACATTCCGGCTGCCAGCCTTCTGGTGAAGGCCGTCGATGTTCTGTGTGATGAGCGTCTGGAGTTTTCCGCGCCGTTCGAGTTCGACAAGGGCGAGATGGCCGGGATTTGGCATCGCGTCACGCATCTCCGGCCACATCGCGACTTTTTGCTGCCAGTATTCGATGCGACCATCACGGTCGTTCATGAATTCGTCATACTCGACGATTCGATTGTTCGACCAGACGCCACCCGGGCTGCGAAAGTCCGGGATGCCCGATTCGGTCGAGATTCCAGCGCCGGTGAAGGCGACTATTCTGATTGCTTTTTCGACGATCTTTCGAGCTTCGGTTAGTGTCATGTACGGGTATTCCTCCGGATATGGCCAGTGGGTCTGGCCAGTAGGTCTGGCCACTCGCCGGCAAGAGTTCACGCTGTAGATGAATGAGGCACAAGATAAACGTGAAGTCCGAATGCGGTGTCCGAAGTGTGGTGAGGTGATCGTAACCACGACATCGGAGACCATGGTCTACTGCGTCAAGTGTCGCCGCTGGTGCCGGGAGGTGGCTCCGGAACCGGAAATTCCGCCAGCATTACCCGTCCGGCGTCGGTACCGCTGTCATTGACCATAGGCCCGGATTATTCCTCGCCGCATTCATTTACAGCGAAAACTGGTGCAGCCGAGACGTTCGACCGATTTTGAAGATAACCTTTCGGGGAGCTGCTGACTGACCGGGTGACGCTTTGTGACTTTCGGTTATCAGGCTGTTAGAATACACCTCATTTAATCAATGGGGCAATGGGCCAATGGGGCAATGAATGGTCAAGAAAGTGCCAGTGCTATGAGTAACCAGGCAATCCTGAGAGACAGTCATGGGCGGGCGATCCGTGATCTTCGTATATCGGTGACGGATCGCTGCAATTTCCGTTGCTTCTACTGCATGCCGAAAGAGGCGATGGAGTGGCGGCCAAAGGCGGAGATTCTGACCTATGAGGAGATTCTCGAGCTGACATCGATCTTCGTCTCACTGGGGATCGACAAATTGCGGGTTACGGGTGGCGAGCCGATGTTGCGCCGGGATCTTGAGGAGCTGATTGCAAAGCTTGCGCAGATAAGCGGGGTGAGCGATCTGGCAATGACGACTAACGCCCATTTTCTCGCCGGGCGTGCGGAGGGGTTGAGGGAAGCCGGATTGCAGCGGATCACGATCAGCCTCGACTCACTGATGCCGGAGCGATTCGCGCTGCTGACCGGGCGGAACGAGTTGCCACGGGTGCTGGCCGGGATCGACGCGGCGATCGCCGCCGGACTCTCACCGGTCAAGGTCAACTGTGTCGTCATCCGCGGCATCAACGATGATCAGGTACTGCAGTTTGCCGAACTGGCACGGCAGAAGGGGCTCGATGTCAGGTTCATCGAATTCATGCCACTCGATAATGGCCAGGTCTGGCGGCGAGAGCTGGTCGTTCCCGGTGATGAGACCCGCCGACGGATCGAGGCGGTCCATCCGCTGGAACGGCTTCCGGGACGGAGCGCAAGCGAGACGGCGCGGCGCTGGCGTTTTGCCGATGGTGCTCCGGGTGAACTCGGCTTCATCAATCCGGTGAGTCAGCCTTTTTGCGGCCACTGCAGTCGCATCCGGCTGACGGCAGATGGTATGATCCGGACGTGCCTCTTCTCGACAACCGAACACGATATCAAGCAGCTCCTGCGGGCGGGTGCGTCCCGCGCCGAGATGGTCGACTTCATTCTGTCTGCCATCGCCAGCAAAGAGGAGCGACACCACATCAATGAGACCGATTTTGTCCAGCCGCTGCGGACCATGTCCTGCATTGGGGGATAACTAATTATCCAGTTTAGTTTGGGAAAATTCTCTATGAGTACAGAAATGAACGGGAACAGCAACGATCACCATTTTCCAGCTTCGGGAAGAGTCTACAAGGTTGGGCAGCAGCGCGGCGTCCAGGTGCCCTTTCGGGAGATCAGGCAGCACGTGACGAAGACCCTCGACGGATCGATCGAGGTAAATGATCCGGTCTACACTTATGACACAAGTGGTCCGTGGGGAGATCCGACGTATCGCGGCGATGTTCGTGACGGGTTGCCGGCCTTGCGTCGTGACTGGATCATCGGGCGTGGAGATGTCGAGGAGTATGATGGCCGGCAGATAAATCCGGTCGATAATGGCTATCGTTCGGTCGAGGAGCAATCGGTTGCCCGTGAGCGGGAGAAGGGGCGCCTCGAGGAGTTTCCGGGGTTGCGGCGGGCTCCACTGCGTGCGAAGTCGGGGCGGCGTGTAACGCAGATGCACTATGCACGGCGCGGCGAGATCACCCCGGAGATGGAGTTTGTCGCGCTGCGCGAGAACCTCTACCGTGAGGAGTATTACCAGGAGCTCGAGAAGGCTGGTCAGGCCCGGAATGGTCTCTTCTTTTCACACCGGGGGGAGAGTTTTGGGGCGGCACTGCCGCGAATGGTTACGCCGGAATTTGTGCGTGACGAGATTGCGCGCGGGCGGACGATCATTCCGGCGAACATCAACCATCCGGAGATCGAGCCGATGACGATCGGCCGTAACTTCCTGGTCAAGATCAACGCCAATATCGGCAACTCCGCCGTCGCCTCCTCGATTGAGGAGGAGGTCGACAAGATGCGCTATGCGACGCGATGCGGCGCCGATACCGTCATGGATCTCTCGACTGGAAAGAATATTCACGCGACTCGCGAGTGGATCGTTCGCAATTCGCCGGTGCCGATTGGAACTGTCCCAATCTATCAGGCACTCGAAAAGGTAGGCGGGAAGGCGGAAGAGCTGACGTGGGAGATCTATCGTGACACGCTGATCGAGCAGGCAGAGCAGGGGGTCGACTATTTCACGATCCACGCCGGAGTCCGGCTGCCATACATTCCGCTGACGGCGCATCGAACGACCGGGATCGTCTCGCGCGGGGGCTCGATCATGGCCAAATGGTGTCTGTCACATCACCGGGAGAGCTTTCTCTATACACATTTTCGCGAGATCTGCGAGATCATGGCTGCCTACGATGTCAGCTTCTCGCTCGGTGACGGGCTTCGTCCCGGATCGCTCGCCGACGCCAACGACGAGGCACAGTTTGCCGAGCTCGAAACGCTTGGCGAGCTGACGAAGATCGCCTGGGAGTACGATTGCCAGGTCATGATCGAGGGGCCAGGCCATGTTCCGATGCACATGATCAAGGAGAACATGGACAAGCAGCTCGAGATATGCCACGAAGCACCATTCTATACCCTCGGACCGCTGACGACCGACATTGCCCCCGGCTATGATCACATCACCTCGGCCATTGGCGCGGCGATGATTGGCTGGTATGGAACGGCGATGCTCTGTTACGTCACGCCGAAGGAGCACCTTGGACTTCCGGATCGGAAGGATGTCAAGGATGGTGTGATTGCCTACAAGATCGCGGCCCACGCGGCCGATCTGGCAAAGGGACATCCGGGAGCACAGCTTCGGGACAACGCGCTATCCAAGGCCCGCTTCGAGTTTCGCTGGGATGACCAGTTCAATCTATCCCTCGATCCCGACACGGCGCGTGAATATCACGACGAGACGCTTCCGCAGGATGGGGCGAAGTCGGCCCACTTCTGCTCGATGTGTGGTCCACATTTCTGTTCAATGCAGATTACTCAGGACGTTCGTGATTTTGCCGCCCGCCAGGGGCTCGATGCCGAGTCAGCGCTCGAGGCCGGCATGAAGGATAAGTCCGAGGAGTTCAAACAGACCGGGGCTGAGATATACATCAAAGCATAGAAGGCCGGCTGGCTTAATTCAGATGGATTGAGCCAGCCGGCTTGAATTGGGCATACCTGGGCATTTTTATATGCATTCACCTATTCCGGCTATTCTGGCGATGAAGACTGATTGGGACGACCGGGCGCGTGAGAATGCCAAGTGGTATATCGCGACGATCCGGATCGACCAGTCAGACGAGGATTTTGACCGAACGGGAGGGCCGGAGGTGGAGAAGTTCGTCCTCTCCGATCCGCTGCTGACGCGTTATCGGGATTTGAAGACGCAGCGACTGTTGGAGATTGGTTGTGGGATTGGTCGGATGTCGCGCCATTTCGCGCGTTACTTCGCTGAGGTTCACGGTACGGACGTCTCTGGCGAGATGGTTCGTCAGGCACGGGAGCGGCTATCCGACCTTCCCAACGTCACCTTCACGGAGACGAGTGGCGCCGATTTTGCGGCGCTGCCCTCTGACTATTTCGATCTGATATTCTCGGTTTATGTCTTTCAGCACGTTCCATTAAAAGAGGTCGTTGAATCGAATCTAAGGGATGCGAGCCGGGTTCTCCGGCCGGGTGGCCTGTTCAAGTTTCAGGTAAACAATGTCGCGAACCCGGACTATCTGCGGCTCGAGAAGAATACCTGGGATGGAGTGACTCTGACCGAGAGTGACCTCCGACGTGCGGCCATGGATAATGGCCTCCGGCTGGTCTGGCTGGAAGGGCTTGGCACACAGTATTGCTGGGCAATCTACAATCGATTGCCGGAGAACCTGGTGGGGGTGTCGGGGCAGGTCGCGCGTCCGGCGATCGAATACTTCAGCCGGTCGGCAGCGCCGGAGTGCCGGGAGGTGCCGATTGCCGGCGACTTTGCGTGGCTGACACTGATTGTTTCGGGTCTCGATCATCGGATTGTCGACGCCAACAGTCTGACGGTTGAGCTGGGTGACCACTTTCTGCGACCCTGCTACACCGGGTGGCTGGGTGCGGAGTTCGAGTCCGTCATGAATCTTCGCGGGTGGAGTACAACCGAGTCTCTCACCCAGGTCAACGTCGCGATTCCGTGGGGAGTTTCGCCGGGAGAGGTTCCTGTTCGTCTGCGGTATCTGAACAATTCGGCCTCCGATCAGGTTATGGTGACTCTTCTCGAAGCTCCGCCTGCGCCACCAAGGGTGACGCTTGTTGCCAATGACCTTGATGGCGGACTCGATCTCGCCAACGAGGGACCTAAGTCCCGCTTCCGTGTTTTTGCGACGGGACTCGATGAGACGGCGACGGTCGACAATGTCTCCATACTTATCGATGATCTGACTGTTGAGCCGCTTATTGTCAGATTAGTTCCCTCAGCTTCACTTTACCTGGCCATCTCTAACTTTCCTGATGACATCCTACCGGGTCACCATTCGATTCGCCTTAAATTTGGTGAACTGGTATCGAATCGGTACCTGATCGATGTGGCGGATACCTCGAATTGAGTTGTGCGCCAGTTTCCCGGTTCCGGTGCCTGAATCAGGCAGAGTTTTGCAGATTCTGGCAGATTCCAGAAGACGAGAGGTCAATTCTCGGGAGAGTCCGACAACCAAGGAAGTGAGCAATGAAGATAACATCGCAAAAAAAGACTGACGTGAAGGTTGCCAACAACCGCGAGAGGCTCTTCAACCTCTTTGCGAATCGCCCGCTGGGCGATGAGGAGTTACTGGTCAATCTTGGCCTCTATATGCGCAGCGGCGCGCTGGCGAAGATTCTCTTTCTCGACGAGATGTATCAGAAGATTGTTGGCATTCCGGGCCATATTTTTGAGTTTGGGGTCTGGTATGGACAATCACTGGTTGTCTTTGAGAATCTTCGCGCGATTCACGAGCCTTATAACCACCAGCGTCACATTCTCGGATTCGACACTTTCGAGGGCTATCCCGAGATCGGTGACAAGGACAGGCGTTCGGATATTATCAGTGAGGGTGTTTATCAGGTCAGCGAGAAGTATGAGGGATATCTCGATGAGCTGATCGATTTTCACGAAAAAGAGAATGTCATGAGCCACGTCAAGAAGCATTCGATCCATAAGGGTGATGTTCGACAGACTCTGCCATTATGGATGGAGGCAAATCCGCAAACCTTCGTCGCGCTTGCCTTCTTCGATATGGCACTCTACGAGCCGACGAGAGCCGCGCTGAAAGAGATTCGTTCCCGACTTATTCCTGGATCGATAATCGTCTTTGATGAACTCAACCACAAGGATTATCCAGGAGAGACCGAAGCGGCAATGGAGGTGCTGGGAACAGAAGGCTTTGCGATCTCCAACTCACGAATTCTGCCTGATCGCGTCTACTTCACTAAGATCAGGTGAACGCTATCAAAAGGACGCTTTGCCAGACGCACTGGCCGATGCACTGGCCCATGCACTGGCCGACGCACTGGTCAGTAACTTCGGAATGGAATAAAAAAGGGCCCCGGATTGTCGGGGCCCTTTTTTATTCCATTTTTTGAGGATTCGGGGGGGCTCAGTTGCTGGCGACACGCTTCACCCTGAGGTTTGGATCAGAGACGATCTGCTTCTCCTCGAAGAGGATTGGCCGCCATTTCTTGGCGGAGAAGAGGAGCGTCTGATCATAGTAATGCGGCGACTCCGGGTCACCGGATTCGGAGTAGGTGAGGAATGCCTTGGCTTGAGGTCCCTTGTCGGTAAACTCGAGTGCCATAATGAAGCTGGTTCCGACGTTGACCGGATATCCGGCCTTCGAGAGGAGCCGGCTGCCGGTGACCTTCTCCGGCATCTGGACTGGCTCGAGGGTTGTCCGGTTGGGGCTGAAGCTGACGAAGTTGGCAATGCCGTCAAAGGTTCCGTCGCCGCCGTGGATTGGAATTCGGCGACCGCTGCGTTCGCTGTACTGAACCTTGCCGAGTGGTGTATCGATCGGGATTCCAGCCTTGTCGAGGACGCGTGTAGCGCGCGCAAGTCGCAGCAGCGACTGTGGTTCACTCTCCTTATCCGGAGCGAGCGAGTTTGGCGTTCCGACCGGATCTTTCGGATCGAATGGCGACTGGAAGAGCGCCCCGCTCTTCTGCAGATCGGTCGGTTCGTACTGGGTGATGAATTCGCGCCAGAGAACTGGTCCGACACTCTCGACCTCGAATCGGCCATCCCAATTGGCGAGGATCTGGCAGGCCCGGCCGAGGTCGATTGGCTGACCGTCAATCCTGACGGTCGGATTGGCCTTGCAGCGCCGCACGAGCTCACTTCGCGTCAGCTCTGCCGAGAGGCTGCGATTGCTGAGTACTGCCGCCGCCAGCTCTGTCAGATTGAATCGGCCATCCGCACCGGTCGCCTGCTTGTCTTCGAGGTGAAGCACGTTCATGCGTGTCCGCAGCGAGCGCGGCGTTCCTTCAGTCCCCTGCAATGGCGAGAATCCGGTCAGAAGCTGTCGCGGATTTGCCAGCCAGAAGCTGTCATTGGCGTTGAAAACGTAGTCTCTTCGTTCGAGCTGTGGAATTCGCGAGAAGGGAATGACACCTGCACGCGTTGACGGATCGTCGATCCATTCATTGAGTGAGTCACTGCCGTTGAGCAGCACGAGTCCACGCTCCCAGGCCCCCTTGGTCAGGAAGTCGGCATCCTTTTTCTTATTCCAGGCTTCGATCGCCGCCGGCTTCAGGTTTGGAGTAGCCGCACTGTCGGTGTACCACGCACGCCCGTCGGCGCTGGCCGCGATCGTGTTGACCCATGGCATTGAATTGTAGCGTGCGTGCGCATCCTTGAACTCTTCAAGGTTTTTCGCCCGGTTCATGGCGAACCACTGAGCCTGAACCGCGGTATTGTTCTCGTTCGCGTCACGAACGGTGACCGCCCGTTTCGTCGTCCAGCCAAATCCGGGAAAATTGAGAATCGGTCCATAGTGGCTGAAATAGACACGGCGGGTGACATTGGCAGTTGAACCATCAGGCTGCCGTACGGCGACGGTGATCTCGCGGCTGGCCATCTCCCGTTCGCGACCATCGTACAGGTATCTGGTTGGATTGCCGGGAACGAGATCGAGTGTATAGGCGGTGAAGCGTTTTCCAGCCGAGACGGTATGAGTCCAGGCGACCGCCCGGTTGAAACCGATCGAGACTCCGGGGGAACCGAGCAGCCCGACGCCGTAGACATCGAGCTCGCCGGGGATCACAAGGTGTTTCTCCCAGAAACGGTTGGCGCCAACCCACGGATAGTGAGGGTTGGCGAGGAGCATTCCGCGTTTGTTGGCGGTCCACTCGCTGCCGAGGGCCCAGCCATTGCTGGCCCGGTCGAATTCGGGGATCTCTGCCGGGGCGGCCAGTGCCACCCCATTCTTTGGCGGGGCGGCCGTCCCGATCATGTCCGCAAAATTGGTCGAGGTGATGACGACACTCTGGTTGTAGGCGAGCAGGTCGATTGCAGAGATTGGGAGCAGCCACTCCTGACCGCGGCACCATCCGCCGACCTTGTTGACCCCAACTTCGCTCAGGTATTGGTTGTAGCCGGCGACATAGCCGTCGATCGTCTCGCGCAGCTCCTTTGGCATCGTCTTGTACATCGTTCGGGCCTGATCATAAAGCCCGAGTGCACGCATCGTCAGATCCGAATTGAGATGCCGGTCACCCTCGCCAGCTCCGAAATAACGTGCCCGATCCCCACGCGCCCTGACCACCTGATCAGCCAGCGAGCAGATGTGGTCCTGCGCAAACGCGTAGCCCTCGCCAAACCCGAGGCTTCCGACATCCCGCGCCGTGATGTGCGGAATTCCGTGGCTGGTGCGCCGGATCTCTGCCGAGTAGCGTGGTGTCGACTGTGTGAAGGCGTAACTCGCGAGCAGGGCGCCAAACAGGACTGCCAGCACCATTCGGCCGGATGCCGATTTCAGGAACTTCAAGGAAAACATTTCTAAAACCTCCTGGTTCGATAATTGAAAACCAATGACGCGACAGATCAGATGACCGTTTTTCGTGGATCGATCATGCGCAGTCCTTTTTTCCCGAGTGCGCGGTAACAGTCCGGGAGATCGAATCGCGCCAGAATTCCCGGGACGATCGAGGAGAGCGGGCATTGATAATACTCTGTTTCGGCCACATCGGAATAGGATGTCAGCGGTTCCTTCAGTGTAACTCGGGTGACAACTTCGCTGATGACGGCGGCAAAGGTTGCCGGGATCGTCCCGCGCCCTTTCGCGATCAGTTCGATTCGGCGGTAGCCGTAGCTTCGCAGCCAGTCGATGACAGCGAGGAGGTCGTGTGTCTTCCGCCCGATCAGCGGTTCGTCGAGCATCAGGGAGAAACCGGAATAGAGGTATTCGCTTCCATAAGCACTGTCGAAGCGATCTTCACCGGCAGTATTCGGAATCGACTCGCCGCTGCCACGCAGATCGCAGGTGAAGAGTGTCGCCGCGGGCCGGTCCTCGATTCGCTCACGAATCAGCGGTTCGGTTCGCAGTTCATCATCGCTCGACAGGTGTGAGACATAAAGGATCGCCTCGTCCTCTCCCGTCAGCGGTCGTGAGATATGCGCCGTATCGGAGAGTCTGTAGACGATGGCATGGATGCCGGGCTCCGTTTCGACGGCATAGGTTGTGAAATTCTTTTTTGGATAGCGACGTGGCCGCAGCTCGCGGAGGATGCGAGCATCAGGGACACCGTTTCGGGTCGGGAGTTTGAGGACCTCGATGATCGAGGTGGCAAGTGCGGAACCGGTTGGGCGAGGCCGCTCGCCTGCAAGTGCCTTTGACCGACTGGCGGTGAAATAGAAGACCGATCGTGATCCGAGACCGTCCGGTCCGCCAACCTGTCCGCGCGGCGTCACCTGGAGGGTCGCATCTTTTTCGAGCCGGATCTCCGGCTCGGCCTCGATAGTCGCAGTCTGCCCGGAGTGGCGGTGGAACCAGCGATACATCGCCTCGCGGTTCTCCCGCGAATAGCCGTGCTGGGTTGGGCCAGCGAAGAGAGCGATATTCTGCTCCGCACCGAGTAGTGTGTAGAGATGTTTCAGCCGCTGATAGGCCTCTTCGGCCCCCCGAACATCGAAGTAGTCCTTCTCTTTGGCGAGAAGAATGACCGGTTTCGGAGCCATGGCGGCGATGAAGTCGTCGTGATCGAGACCGTTGGCAAGTGCTCGCGGTGGATACTGCTCTGTATCCTGCGGCAGTTCGTTCTCGATATTCCGACGGAGGGTGGTGATGAAGCAGCCGGGTGCAGCCATTGACCATCGGTCGTCGAGTCCGCACAGCCAGGCGGTAACCGTTCCTCCACCCGAATTTCCTGTCACCCCAATTCGCTGCGGGTCGACTTCCGGTCTCGTCAGCAGGTAATCAAGTGCCCGGATCGCGTCCCAGGCTCGCCAGAATGGCAGATTCTCACCCGCCAGCAACTGCTGGTTGCCGAGGTGCAGATGCTCGCCGACACCGTTGCCGAGCCGTGATCCGCCGCGGCCATCGTGAGACTGTAACCGCTCACCCTGTCCGACCGGATCGATGATGAAGACGATGTAGCCGAGTTTCGCCAGACCCTGCGTGAATGATTGATAGGTCTCACCGGCCTTGCCGTTGGTCGAATGTCCGCACGTGGCGACAACACCCGGCAAAAGCATATTTCGTCCCTTTGGCAGGTAGAGATTGCCGGTGACGATCAGGCCCGGCCGGCTCTCGAACAGCACTTTCTCGATCCGGTATGTTTCGCGCTCGACCGTACCGGTAATCCTTGCCTTTAGCGGACTCTTCTCCGGAAATGGCCCGAAACAGTCACGGATCCGCCCGCGGACATCGCGAAGGTAGGCCAGCGCGTCGTCCTTTGTCTTCATCGCCATCTTCTTCGCGACGTTGATACGCTCGATCTCACGGACCCGATCGACATAGTATTCCTGAAGCATCCGTGGGAAGCGATTGAGTGGCGCCAGTACACGGTCGTCAACCTCCATCCGCTTGTCGGTCTGGGCAAATGTGCTGGAAAAAGCTGCCGGGGTGAATGTCAGACCGGTGACGCCGGTTCCGAGCAGGCCGATAAGCTGACGGCGATTGAGCCGACCACCAGGCAGGTGGCCGTCCGTGACGAACTTCATTCTCTGATCTCCTTGCAAATTGAACGCTGGTTGCGATTTGGCAATACTCTATCGCCAACCAGCAGCAGGGTCAACGTCGCCACTTTCGATTCGACAATGAACCCTTGTGTCTGGTAAATGAGACTGACACGGAGTATCCTCGCCGGGAAAGTTGTTCCTGCTTCCAGATTATCAAAATACAGAAAGGTCTAACGATGATGATGCGTTCTATCTTCGCTTCTATTTTTGCATTGTTAATTTTCAGTCCGGCACTTGCTCAGGCAAAATACGACCTGTTGATCAAGGGCGGTCACGTGATCGATCCACGGAACAGTGTTGACGGACTCGCTGACGTCGCGATCAAGGATGGGACGATCGCCGCGGTCGGAAAAGCGATCGATCCGGCACTTGCTTCGAGTGTGGTCGACGCGAAGGGGCTTTACGTCACTCCGGGAATCATCGATATGCACGTCCACCTCTACACCGGCACCGGGCTGAAATCGCTGACCGGGGATCAGAGTGTCTATCCGGATGGATTCAGTTTTCGCGCCTGCACGACGACGATGGCCGATGCCGGCTCTTCCGGCTGGCGCAATTTCGAGGACTTCAAGCAGCGAGTCATCGATCGTGCCAAAACACGAGTCTTCGCCTTCATCAACATTGTCGGTGACGGAATGAATGGAAAGAACGAGCAGGATGTCAGCTCGATGGATTCGCAGGCCGCGGCCAATATGGCGAAGAAGCATCCTGAAACCGTGGTCGGCTTCAAGACCGCACACTACTCCGGCCCGGACTGGAGCGCGGTCGATCGTGTCCTCGAAGCCGGTCGCCTCGCAAATCTCCCCGTTATGGTCGATTACGGAATCGTCGTCCCGGAGCGTCCCCACGAAGAGTTCTACACGAAGAAGATGCGTCCGGGTGACATCTATACCCACGTCTGGCGCAAATTCGATCCGACGCTCGACGAGAAGGGGAAGGTTCGTCCCTACCTGTTTGCCGCGCAGAAGCGCGGCGTCATCTTCGACGTTGGCCACGGTGCGGGCAGTTTCATCTGGCGTTATGCCGTGCCGTCGATTGCGCAGGGCTTCGTTCCAGACTCGATCTCGACCGATCTCCACACCGGCAGCATGAATGCCGGGATGAAGGATATCGTCAATGTCATGTCGAAGATGCTCAATCTTGGACTGCCGCTTCAGCAGGTAATTCTCAAATCGACCTGGAATCCGGCGAAATACATTCATCGCGAGAAGTATGGCCATCTGAGTGTCGGGGCGCCGGCCGATCTGGCCGTCTTCCGGCTTGAGCGTGGCAGTTTCGGCTTTATCGATTCCGACAAGTTTTCGCGCCGCGGCAATCAGCGGCTTGGGTGTGAAATGACCGTTCTCAATGGCAACGTCGTCTGGGATCTGAATGGGTTGAGCGGCGATCCGTGGGATAAGCGATAATCGCGCTTTCAGTTGCTGACACGAGCGCCGGGATAACGGTACGTTTTTCGTTATTCCGGCGCTCGCGGTTGGAGAGGCTCGATCGAAGCCGCTATTTGACGAGGCGGATCGTGCCGAACGATTCGGGAACGTGATAGGTTGGGCTGTTGGTTGGTTGCCAGGCGATATGAGTGCGTTTTGGCCCCGGCCCCTGGATGCGATAGAAATTGATGCGCATGGTGTTGCCGACAGCCGCCTTGCGCTGATCGATCTTTGCAATCGGGATGCGCATTGCGCCGTACCAGATCTTCTTCGTCTTGTCGATTCGCGCTTTGACCTCGTACCCTGAATTCCAGCCAACATTATGGTTGGCCGGGGTTGTCGAGCGGTCGATGTCGAGGTCGACCCATTCTCCCTGTGGCGAGACCTGGAATTCAGTATAGTGGGTGATATTTTTGAAATCGGTGCCGATGAAGGCTTCGGCGACATCCCAATCCCAAAGCTTGTCCGTTTCAGTGGTTGTTGAGGGATTGGCGATCAGGTTAAGCTCTTCGTAGGGGCAGATGAAGAGCAGGTAGAGGTTGTTGCCGGTCCAGCGGGAGCGGATCTCCGTGCGGTGGCCGGCGACGAGTTGCCCGCGCTGGTCACGTTCAGTGGTCACACCGCGGATGGCCCGCCACGGTGCGGCATCCGGGTCGGCGGTCAGTGTAAAATCGGTTTTGGCGCGTGGACTCTCGATCGTCTTCGAGTCTTGCGCGAATATTGTGGAGGTGCTCAGGACGAGCAGCGACAATGCGGTCTTCAAAACTATTCTCTTCACAATTCTTCTCCGGAATGAAAAGTCAGTGGAAACAGATGTGTAACCGGACAATCATGCCTCTGGTGCGAGGATTTGTCATCCTGATCCTCGTCTTTGGGGCAGTTGCCGGGAAACCGCGGCCATTGTCGACGAAGGCGGCGCGGATGGTCAAAGTCGAGGAGACACGCTATTCGATGGGCTGCCTCTACTCGATCACCGCCTGGGGTGAAGAAGGGCCCGGTCTGAAGCTGGCGATCGCTGCGGCACTCGACGAGGTCGATCGTCTCGATCGCTTGCTTAGCCACTACCGTGCTGACAGTCCACTGACACGTCTCAACCGCGCGGGATGGCCGGGCCCGGTCGTCCCCGATCCGGAGCTCTTCTCGTTCCTGGCGCGCTGCCTTGAGTACAGCCGTGACTCGGATGGCGCATTCGATCTTACGGTCGGTCCGCTGATGCGCGCGTGGGGCTTCTTCCGCGGGGAGGGTAAATATCCGACAGATGCGCAACTTCAGGATGCTCTGGCGCCGGTTGGCTATCGGCACGTCCGGCTTGACCACGCGGCGGGGAGTGTCTTCTTCGACCGACCGGGAGTCGAACTCGATCCGGGGGGCGTCGCGAAGGGATACGCCGTCGATTGTGCCGCCAAGATTCTTCGCCGTGCCGGAGTGCGCGCGGCGCTCATCAGTGCTGGTGGCAGCTCGATCTTCGCGATCGGCCATCCACCTCACGCCGCAGCCTGGTCGATTCCGATTCAGGATCCACTCGATTCCGAACGGTCCGCGCTGACGGTTAGTCTCAGGGATCAGGCGCTCTCCGTTTCAGGAAGCGCCGAGAAGTACTTCGAATACGAGGGGCGCCGCTACTCCCACATCATGGATCCGCGAACCGGACGTCCGGTCGACGATGTCCTCAGCGTTGCACTGATCACTGAATCGGGCATCGATGGAGACGCGCTCGATAACGCACTCTTCGTTCTCGGCCCGGCAGGATCGAGAACCCTGATCCGGAAGTACCGTGTCCGCGAAGCGCTCTTCTTTGTTCCGAACCAGCCGGTTGGCCAGAAGCCAGGCCATAAGGCAGGACAAAAGCCGGACCATCTTCCCCATCCACCATGGAAGCTGATCCGGCTTCGGTAACTTTTGTTTGCGCCGGCAGGCTGCGGGATGTGGGTTACGGCGAGTCTGTGCCCAGATCTACGATCGTGTAGGAGCCCACATCGGCGATTGTAAACTCATAGACTCCACCTTCGACCATCTCATCCTCAAGCTTTGATAGTTTTGATAGTTTTGATAGCTTTGATGAATCGGCCATTGCGCCGCGATCGAGACCAAAGCTGTGCAGCTTACCGCTCCGGTAATTTCCGCGAAGACGGATTCGCAGGCCGTGTGCTTCACGGCCACTGTAGTTGAGGAGGTGGAGTCGTGCCCGGGCGCGGTCGCCGGTCAGGTGGCCGATGATAACCTCTGAGCCGTAGATGCGGAGGCTCCGGTTTTCATCTCCGATTCGGCGGCGGATGAGCTGAGCGAAAGCGCTTGGATCGGCGGCATCGCTATCCGGATATTCCGTACTCCCGAGACGGATGTTTATCGCATAGTCTTTGACTGGTGTCGGGACGATCCGGTAGAGCAGGTTACGGCGTGTCAGCAGATTGAGAACCTCATCGATCAGTGGCGATTTGTTGTCGACGACCGTGAAGTCTGCGATTGGGGAGTGGGCTCGCATCGGGAGGCGGCGGAGAATCTCGAGCATCTTCGTCGCCCCTTTCAGGTCTGCCACGCCTGCCGCGAGGGCCGCCGGATTCGATCTGTTCGGGACCGTGAGGCTGATCAGGGTATCCGTGCCATAGGCGTAGGCCTCGGCAGCGGCCAGCTCTGCCTTGCCGGCCGGGAGCTCATTATAGATGAAGTGCCCGTTGGGATGGTGTGTGAAGAGCCACCCGTTGGCGTCGATCCAGGGGCGTCGCGTTGCCGAGGCAACATTGCCGCGCCCGGCCAGTTTGGGGATGGCGAGCGGGCGTCGCCCCTTCAACTCCGCCGGGTCGATCCCCGTCGCCTTGAATCCGGACCGCTTCCAGGCGTCAAGCTCGGCGACCGGAACAGCCAGTTCGACCAGACCGGCCTTCTTCACTGCGTCCATCGTTTCCGGTCCGCCGGTCCAGTAGATTCGAGGCACTCGGACCTCGGCTGTTGGGGGATTAGCTGTTGGGGGATTAGCTGTTCGGGGCTCGAGATTCACTGGCACGGGTGAATCGGCGGTCCGATTTCGGGTTTCGGCCATTCTTCCCACCGGCCAGCACCAGAGGAGCGAGAGTG
>JBEIMN010000013.1:0-15795 GCA_040378705.1 Acidobacteriota bacterium | reverse complement strand
GTTAGTGATAAAATCCGGTTAGTTATAAAATCCGGGCGAACGGGAGGTACAGCGATTCAGCGCGCGAATCGAATGCCATCAGCAGGCTGACCACAACAGTACCTGGCTTTCGTGCCGTTTGAAACAAACCCCGTCCGCCACCTGACTTCCGGTTACGCCGCCTCCTTGGAAGGAGAGATATAGACGTCATACTGCCAGCGCGGCCCCTCGATATCGAGCGGCTGGTCAGGTTCCCAGCTTCCGGCAAGCGCCATATCGATCGCCTCACGGAAAGTGGCATCCAATTCCGGCTCGACCTTCTCGCGGCGGCAGGCCCGAATATGACGCTTGACGATCTCCGCGACCACACTCTTCCTTGCCGGCGTGAGTTTGTGGTAACGCTTCAACTGTAACTCATCCTTGATTCTCAGGTTCATACGCCCTCCTCACTTCGATCTGAATCCTGCCCAAAAGAACCTAAAGGGCCTGGCTTCTGTTATATTCCCACTTGCAGTTTTCAATCTGTCGACCGCAATCTCCCCAACTACTATCGTAATCAGAGCGCCGTATTAATTTTCAAGTCCAGCCCTTCGATGTAGTAAACGAAACAGCTGTTGCTTTTGTTCAATTACTATTGTCAAGCTTTCAGAGAAATAATTATCCGGTCGCCCCTGCATGGGGTGAATGGCGGTTGGGTGGAGTAGTAACTTATGGCGGAGTCTTGACAATCGTCCGGTCGATACTTGACGATAATCGATCGTTCGGTAATACCAGGCAAGGAAGTGATGATCATGAGCAGAGCGAAGAATAGTCGTCAGAGCAAGCCGGCTGGTTCCAATACAGGGTCTGGGTCAGGCAAGACTGGTGAAGGCCCCGATCCGGGACGAAGAAGGCTGATTGTCGCCGGAGTTGGCGGGCTTGGCGCGCTGGCAATTGGAGTATACGCTGGTTACCGGGCCGGGTGGTTCGGCAAATCTGCGGAGCGCGGCGCGGCGATGAGCACGGCAAAACCAGTTGCCCCGAGTCCATTGCCACCGCTGCGGTTACCAGCTGATCAGTCAAACGCGGTCAGGGCGGCGAGCGATATTGTCTCACACTATACACGGGTGCTGAAGAATCCATCGACAGGCATCCACGCCCTGCGCGGAATGGGGCGCCGCTTCGCGCTCGATGACGGTACGAACATCGTCGACTTCCTCTGTTCGCGGTATGGAGCGGAGAGAGAGGTGAACGGAAAGCGATACGTCTATTTTCCGCGTGAGCACGAAGTTCACGACAACAGCTTTCTGAAGACTCTGCTGGAAGCCGGGGTAAGCGCGGATCAGGTGGTGATGGCCGGCAGCAACCGTTACACGTTGCGCGATGTCGGCGAGAGCGCGAAGTCGCTCTTCCGATTCGACCCTGAGGACATACACCGGTTCGACCCGCTGCTGCCGGAAGAGCATCTGCCCTGGTGCCTGATCGCCTTCTCGACGCTGGTTCGACCTGACAACCCGATCTGGATCAATGCTTACGGGGAGAAGATCGACCTCGACCTGCTGATCGACCGCGGTCTTGGCGATTACGAGACGGTCTGCCGAAAGCTGATCACGGCGGAGACTCCGGCGGTTGGCGAACCACTCGCGTTCCGCGAGAAGGTTACGAAATACAGTTGCTTCGGGATGCACGCCTTCTACGGCTTCTTCGCCTGTTACCGAAATGGATTCCGAAAATACAACCTTGAAAGCCGGATGAAGGAGATTACAGACCATCTGATCATAAGGCTTGAACGTGACGTTCAGGCGCTCGCGGAAGAGACAGTGGCGGCACGCAGTTATGGCCAGCAGTACATCGCGAAGATGGGAGTCGGCGCGGATGGGAAGCGGCGCGGCGAGGGGCCGCCTCCGCCAGAGATCATCGATGTCATGAGCCTGAACAACTTCATCATCACCAGCGGCCATGCCCTCGAAGCGCTAAACTACGTCCGTCTGCACAAACTCTTCCCACTCTCAGCCGGACAGTTGAAGCGGATCGAGAAGCAGGAAGCAATGCTCTATGAGGGACTGGTCAAGATGCGAAGCTACAATCTGGACGCATTTTTGAAGTGGGATCCGAAGTTTGTCAACAACCTGGTGATCTCCTTCTCGCACGCGCTTCGGGCAATCAAACTGCTCGGGCCGGAAAACCCTGATAACGTTGCCTGAAGGAGCCGCGGGCGCCGCTCGGGGCAAAATCGAGTATGGCGCGTTCCGGCCGTGACCGTTAAGCCCTTAAGCCGTTAAAGAGGTAGTCGGATATGTCGATCGAATCTAACTGGTGCCATTTCTGCGGAGTCGGAAGGTTCCTGTTCATTTTTGGCCTGATGATCTATGGCCGGGTCGGGTTCGCGCAGACAGTGGCACCGATCCCTCTGCTCGAACAGTGTACGGAGATGAAGAGCGATGGCCGGGTCGAAGAGTCGATCGGACTGAGCCGGAACAGTGCACGTGACGAGGCGAGCCGTATCGGGGCGATCGAGCTGCTGGGGAGATCGTGTGATCAGCGTGCAGTCGAACCGCTGATCGCCCTGCTTGGTGACACCTCGCCGCGAATTCGTGTCGCCGTAATCGAGGCGCTTGGACGGATAGGTGATCCGGGATCGGTCGAACCACTGATCGAACAGATCGAGGGGGCATCAGACGAAGTGCTGGCAGGTCTCGCCCGAACGCTGATCTCGTTCAAGGTTCATACGGCGCGCAACGCGGTGGTCAACTTCATCGCCTCACCCAATCGACCTTTCGGTGGCCCCGTGACCAGTCCGATAAAGAGTGAGGACGACATGCGGCTGCGCGGCGCGGCGATCCTGACCCTCAATGAGCTTACCAACACCAGTTATAATCGAAAATCGATCGGGTTTCTCTTTGAGTTTCAGCAGTCGAAGGATCCAGCGGTCGCCCGCGTCGCCGCGGAGACGATTGCGAAGCTTCCGACGACTCGCAACGGAACGCGAGAATTGATCGGCATTCTCAAGAACAATCATATCCCGATGATCAAGGCCTGGGTATGTCAGTGGATTGGGCGTCTCCGCCTCATCGAGGGGCGCGAAGCGCTGGCAGAAGTGGTGGCCAATGATCGGAGCCCAGAGGTCCATGAAGCGGCGACCGCGGCACTCAAAATTTTGACTGAAGGTCGCTGACGGCCCCGCGCCCTACTGCGCCCCGCGCCCTACTGCGCCCCGCTACTGCGAAAGATCCTCGACATCCTCCATGCTCGGCAGTTCGTTGAGATCCTTCAATCCGAACTGGATCATGAATTCGCGGGAAGTTCCGTACATCATCGGTCGGCCGACCGTCTCTTTTCTTCCACGGGTGATGATCAGCCGCTTTTCAAGCAGCGTCTTGATGGCAGAACTGGAAGTGACGCCACGGATCTCGAGGATCTCCGGGACGGTGATTGGTTGTTTGTAGGCGATTACCGCCAGCGTCTCGAGCGCCGGAAGCGAGAGGCGCGCCGACGGCCGCGTCTTTAAGTACTGCCTGATGAAGTCATGGTGCTGTGCCCGCGTCGAGAGGCGCCACCCACCGGCGACTTCGCGAATCTCGAAGCCGCTCGCCCGTTCATTATAGTCGGCAATCAGCGCGTCGAGAGCACGCTGGACATCCTCTTCCGGCACGGTGCCAAGCACCTTGCAGATCACCTTGAACGTAAGCGGTTCCTCAGCGACGAAGAGAAGGCATTCGATCACCGGCCTGAGCTCCTCCGCCGTCGCCGTGATCGACTCCTCACCGTTCTCTGCCTCCTGAATCAGGACATCTTCCTGTGCTTCCGACTCCGGCAGCTCTTCAACCTCGGACTCCAGCTCTTCAGGTAACGCTTCGGACAACTCGTCGCGAAGTCCCTCCGCTGCGTGGAGACTCTCTTCGGGAAAATCGGCCAGCAATGCTATTTCAGCATCGGGCTCAATTTCGGATTCTGCTTCTGGTGATTCCGGCTGGCTGGTCACGGCAACTTCCAATTCCGGTAAGCCGTGGTCTGGCAAAGCAGGATCTGCAACTTCGGTAACTTCTGCAACATCAGCGTTGGCAACTTCAGTCCCTGACAACCCTGCATCTGCGACTTGAGCAGATTCGGACAGCCCGGATTCCGGCGCGACAGCATCGAAATCCGGGTCATCATCGATCTCTGGCTGAACGGCCACCTGATCGACGTCGTCGGGTTGCTGATCCGGCAGCGGGTCGGCATCGGGCGCCACGACAGCTTCAGGCGCCTGGCCGTCTGGCGAATCCATCACGGGAATATTCTCTGGTTGATCGATCGTATCGTCATTCATAGTTCAATAACGGACAGGTTTGCCGGCGTACGGCTCAGTCACGGTCTTCGCTCGGCTCCTTGCGACGGGCAAAGATGTCACCGAAGAGTTCTCGCTGCGTCAGGCTGATCTTCATCGCTTTGACCAGTTCAAGGAAGGTCAGGAAGGTGACGATCAGCTCGCGTTTCGACCGCGAGAGCGCAAAGATGGCACGAACATTGATCTCTTCATTCTCATCGAGCAATGCATAGATCTGGGTGACCTTCTCGGCCATCGTCACCTCGTCACGATGAATCTCCATCTCGACGGCCGATTCAGCCCGGGTAAGCATCTCGCGGAAGACACGGAGCAGATCAAGGACGGTCGCCGAGATCTCGGGATTGCTCTTGTCGGTCTCGAGTGCCCCCCTTGTGAAGCAGGCAGACTCGACCTCACCACGCGTATAGAGCATACCGGCGGCCGACTTGAACTTCTGATACTCGAGCAACCGCTCAACCAGCTCCACCCGCGGATCTTCGAGCAGGTTCTCCTCTCCGGTAACGACCGAATTGGGCGGCGGTGGCGGCAGAAGCATCTTCGATTTAATGTAGATTAGTGTCGAGGCCATGACCAGAAAGTCACCGGCAACCGCAATATCGAGCTGCTCCATCAGGCCGATGTATTCAAGGTACTGCTCAGTGATCCGCGCGATCGGGATATCCGTGATATCGATCTCGTCCTTCTTGATCAGGAAGAGGAGCAGATCGAGCGGCCCCTCGAACATTTCAAGTTTGATGCGATAATTATCGCGCCGCGCGTCATCATCACGTGGCACATCCTGACGATCGACCCCGTTTCCGGCGGAAATCTGAACTGCCTGAGCTGAAGAGTTGGACATAATCTACCTTAAACCCAATCGAGATGCATGGCGCGACGGACTTCAGCCATCGTTCGTCCGGCCTCTTCGCGGGCCCGTTTCGATCCCTCGATAATCACATCGTGAACCTCATCCGGGTGAGCGCGATAATAGTTGAGCCGTTCGGTCATCGGCGCCAGATATTCGATCAGTGATTCGGCAAGCGCCTTCTTCCGATCGACACAACCGCCACGGGCTTCACGACAATCAGCGTCGTATCGATCAGCAATCTCTTTGGAAACGAAGAGACGATGCATCTGGCAGACATCACACGCTTCCGGATGGCCAGGGTCAGTACGCCGAACCCGTGTCCGATCGGTGATCATCTGCCGAACCTTGGCGTGAACAGTCTCCGGCGTGTCGGCCAGCTCGATCGTGTTGTTGTAGCTCTTCGACATCTTCCGACCGTCGGTTCCGGTCAGCTTTGGAGTCTCCGTCAGCAGCGACTCCGGCTCCGGGAAGACCTCACCGTAGAAATTATTGAACCGCCGGATTATCTCGCGTGTCAGCTCGACGTGAGCGACCTGATCCTGCCCGACCGGAACATAATCTGCCTTGTACATGCAGATGTCAGCCGCCTGGAGTACCGGATAGCCAAGGAAGGCATAGTTTCCGAGATCCTTGTCGGTGATATTCTCTCGTTGCTCCTTGTAGGTCGGGACCCGCTCGAGCCAGCCAAGCGGAGTGACCGCCGAGAAATACATGTGCAACTCGGCGTGCTCCGGAACCAGCGATTGCAGGAAGATCGTCGCCTGCTTTGGATCGAGACCCGCGGCGAGCCAGTCGGTAACCATGGCCAGTATGTTCTCGCGAATCCGCGAGGTGTCGGCATAATCGGAGGTCAGCGCGTGCCAGTCAGCGACAAAAAAGAAGCACTGATACGGCTCCTGCTTGTGAACCCAGTTCCGGAGCGCCCCTTCATAGTTTCCGAGGTGGAGCTTGCCAGTCGGGCGCATCCCGCTGACGATTCGTTTCTTGGCAGTCATTGGTTTATCTGAGAATCCATTCGACCAGATTGAAGATTGGACGGACGAGAATGGAGGTAATCCCCATTCTGACCAGCAGGAAGAGGGCGACAAAACCCATCCAGTCCGGAATCTGCGCGTACTTGTCGGCCAGCGAATCCGGCAGCAGATTGCGCAAAACGTGGTGCCCGTCGAGCGGTGGAATCGGAATCAGATTGAAGACCCCAAGGATGATATTGAGGGTGATCCCGATATTGACCATGGTGCCGATCGGCTCGGTCAGACTGCCGAGCGCTTCAGCCGGCAGCAACGAGCTCTGAAAAAGAACCTTGTGAGCAACGATAAAGATCCCAACCAGCAGGAAGTTGCTCATCGGGCCGGCAAGGGCGATCACTATCTCGCCGGTACGCCGGTCACGAAGGTTGAGTGGATTGAATGGCACCGGTTTCGCCCAGCCAAACATCCATCCGCCGGTCGTAATCGCGATAAGGGGGAAGATGATCGTCCCGAAGAGGTCGATGTGGGGAATCGGATTGAGCGTGACCCGCCCCAGATAGCGCCCCGTCGCATCACCCGAACGCTCGGCAGCCCAGGCATGCGCACACTCGTGGACGGTCAGTGAAAGCAGGAAAACCACAAACCAGATGATGATAGTTCCCGGATCCATACTGTTCATTGTAAGGCACTCCTGTCTTGATTCAGCCCACTATGGAAAAACTGCACAGTATCACGGGGTCAAAAGCAGTGTCAATTAATCCGGCTGTGCAGCAGCATTTGCGTCTCGAAGCAGTCGGCACCAGGGTGGCCGTTTAACCAGATTGCTTTGAGCCTGTGGGGCCTGCAGGCCTGATATCTGCAAGGGCACAAGGGCGCAAAGGCAAGAGGGCGGCGGCTACTTCGACTTCGAACGCTTCCCAGACCGCTTGGTTTTCTCCGGTGCCGGCGCTTCGTGAAGCTTCGATTTGATCTCCTCGAGGAACTGGATCGTTCGCTGCAGCTCCTTTTCGAAGTTATCCTCACTCAGCCTCCGGCGCGACTTGTTGATGACTTTTGAGACCTTCTCAACGATCGGCTTTTTTTCCTTCTCCTTCGTCCGGCCAGACTCCCCTTTGGGTGACTTTACTTCCGGCTTCAACCCGGTCTCCTGTTCCGTCAACTGTTTCCTGCGTGACTTTGGCATGGGGCTCCCCTCCGGTTTCACAATCGCCGGCACTTCCGGCTGGGACTCTTCAAAGTTTACGTTGAACGACTCCATCAGGCAAACGCCCCCGATTTGACCTTCGAGGTCAGGACTCCTAAGATCGTGATGACGAAGTCAGCGAATCCGGGTCAGCCCGGATCAACAGTCGGCAGACCGGGAGTAATGTTTATGGCGGCAGCACGCATTGAAGTCTTTCGTAAAATGCTGGAGGCGGATCCAGCCAACACCATCGTTCGCTACGGACTGGCGAACGAACTGATAAAACTTGAACGATACGCCGAGGCGATCGACGAATACAGACTCTACCTCGACCAGGCAGACGACCAGGGCGCGGCATATGGAAAGCTCGCCCAGGCACTCGACAGGTCGGGCGATCTCGAAGGCGCACGTACTGCCTATGAGAAGGGTATTGCCGCTGCACAGCGCCACGGCCACCCCGGAATGGCCCAGGAGTTCCAGCTCGCCCTCGACGATCTTGGTTAAAAGCCAGCGCAGGCCAGACAACAGATTCGGCCAATTGTCAGGGAATTTAATGATCGAGCGCGCAGGTTGCAGCGAGGCGTCCGTTCTATTGAGGGCTGAAATGGTACCGCATAAGGAGGGATAGGATGAATGTCAGTATCTACCGGACGCTTGGAACAGGAATCTTCCTGATGTTCGTCGTTACTCTAACGGCCTGGCTCGTTCCGGCGCAGACCGCTGGTCGAAACCGGCTTGAAGAGAAGAACAACCCGGAACTGATCGGGAAGCGTGACATCAACAAGGGAAACCTCTCATTCTACTCCCTCGACCGCGAAATCACGATCGGACAGAGCCTGGCAATGGAGATCGACCAGTCATCCCAGGTGATCACCGATCCGGTCGTCAACGAGTTCATCAACCGGATCGGGCAGAACATCGTCCTCCACTCCGACGCGAAGATCCCATTCAAAATCAAGGTGATCGATTCGGAAGAGGTCAATGCTTTTGCGCTTCCGGGTGGTTTTCTCTATGTCTATCGCGGGCTGCTCGAGGCGGCAGACAATGAGGCAGAGGTTGCTGGCGTTCTGGCGCACGAAATAGCACACGTCGCCGCCCGCCACGGGATTGAGCAGGCGTCGAAGGGCGAGCTGCTGAACTATGCGTCACTCCCGCTCATCTTTCTTGGTGGGTTGGGCGGCTACATCATTCAGCAGATCGCAGGGGTTGCAATTCCGCTCACCTTCCTCAAATTTTCGCGTGGTGCGGAGACGGAGGCCGACCGGCTTGGCGCACAGTATACCTGGGCGAGCGGCTATGATCCGAACGCGCTCGTCAGCTTCTTCGAGAAACTTCAGGCCAGAGACCGACAGCCCCGAAATGGCAAAAAGGCGGGAGCGATGGCCCGTGTCTTCAGCACACACCCCTTGACCGAGGACCGAATCAAAAACGTCCAGTCACTGATCAGCCGCTTCCCGGATCGAGGGGAGTACCAGTTGAGCAGTTCCGATTTTGCGGGAGTGAAATCACGGCTGACGGCGGCCGCGGCATCATCTGGCGTTGCCGACAACGGCCGGCCAGTCCTCAGGCGGAAACCAAAGAAGGTCGAAGAGCAGGATGGACAGTCGTCGACTGGTGAAGCTGCCCCCAAAGCGAGTTCAACCGACCGGCCGGTCCTCAAACGCCGTGCGGAGTCGGAGAATCCACCGTCAGAAAATAGCCCCAAACCGAGCGAAGAGTCCGGACGGCCAGTACTTCGCAAGCGTCCGGACTCGATCTGATCATGCTTCCCGCCACGAACATCAATTGTCTGCAATCTGCTGTGACTGGCCTGGCCGAATCAGCAGGACAATTATCGCCGAGAGGAGCGCGACACCGGCGAATACTCCAAAGATGGCGTTGAGTGGGACATCACGATCGCGCAGCCATCCGAACCCCCAGTCGGCAAATCCTCCGCAGCTGATGCTGACCAGATTCATGAATCCATACCCGGTCGCACGGAGCTGTGGCCGGACAATCTGGCAGAGTATCGGCATGTTGTTGCAGTCGAAGAAGCCCCAGCCAAGTCCAAAAAGCATCAGGAAACCGATCGCAATCGTCAGAGTTCCCGCATTTCCCACTCCAAACAGCGCCGGCAGAAAGAGCAACATCCCGAGTGCGCCGACAAATATCCGTCCACGCTCTGTCCGTCTCATCCAGCGATCGGCCAGCCAGCCCCCGACACCAGCGCCAATCAGCGAGGCAATCTGGACGAAGAGCACTGCCGAGACGCCCGCCTTACCCTGCCCCAGCCCGAACTGCTCCTTCAGAATGTCCGGCATCCAGTCACGCACCACCCACCCGGCCAGCGCTGGCAGGGTGAAGTAGATTACCAGCAGGATGAATCCGGTATTCGTAAAAAGCTCACGTACCGCGCCAAGTGGGGATGGCTGCTCCGCCACTCCAACCGCGACGGGCGCGTTCTTAAGCAATCCAAAGAGTGGTATCGCATAGACCAATCCGACCACTCCGCAAATCATAAAGGCCCAGCGCCAGCCATACATCGGACTGTCAGCGACATATCCGGAGAAGCCGCCAAGGATTACCCCGGCGTAGATTCCCATCTGATGAATTCCAACCGCACGCGACCGCGTTGGCCCGAGATGATAGTCGGTAATCAATGCCAGTGCCGCCGGCATGTAGAATGCCTCGCTGATCCCCATGATCGCTCGCGCCGCCAACAATTCATTGAAACTGGTCACAGTCCCCGTCCACCAGGTTACGGCTGACCAGACAAAGAGGCTGATCGCGACAACGTGGCGCCGGCTGAGGCGATCCGAAAGATAGCCTCCAATCGGGCTCAAAATCGCGTAGACCCATTTGAAGGAGCCCAATACCAGCCCCCAGTTGGCCTTTGTCGCGATATCGGGAATGTCGCCCATCATTGAGGACTTCATCGCCGCGAGCATCTGCCGGTCGAGGTAGTTGAGCAGCGCCACTGGAATCAGAAGAATGACGACCAGCCAGGCCGTGCGCGAAAAGGATTTAGAGGTAGAGTCCTGCATGGTTTATCAGAGTTCTGGGTTATTGGGATTGGATCAGTGCCTTAAGAGCCAAATGAGCCAGACGAGTTTCAATCGACGCGGATCGGCATCGTAGTCGGCACATAATCACTGCTGCGGGGGAAATAATACATCAACCACGAGAAATGCGAAGCGGCGCGCAACTGATCAAGATATTTTTATCGGTTGGCGGGCGGATCGCGGCGCCAGCATCTTTATGGCAAGCGGATTCGTGGCAACTCCCTCGAACCGTTTTACACACTTCGATTTTGACGGAGGAATAGCGCGGGGATACTATAAGCGGTCATCAGGTAGATATAACAACCGTTTCAATTGGAGGTAAATTCGATGAATGGAATGAATCGCAGCCCAGTCCTGCTGCTTACCGCGGCGCTGCTGATACTCTCCGGATGTCAGAAACCGGCGAGCGATGGCCCGAAGGAGGCAACGGCGCCACCGGTGGTCGAGTCGACTGCACCGCCAGCATCCCCGAGTGGCCCGGGCGAGCTGAAGTCAACCGCGTCCGGACTTCAGTACCAGGATCTGGTTACCGGTACTGGCCAGCGGCCAATGATCGGGCAGTCACTCCAGATTTACTATACCGGACGCCTCAAAGAGGGTGGGGAACCTTTTGACAGCGGGGTCTTCGATTTTAATCCGATGAAGGACAAGGTGATCAGGGGCTGGAATCTTGGTATCTTCGGCGATGCCGAGATCCCACCGATGCGCGTCGGCGGCAAACGGAAACTGATCATCCCGCCAGGCCTTGGATATGGGAGCATGGAGTCGGGCCCGATCCCCCCGAACTCAACCCTTATCTTCGACATCGAGTTGAAGAGGGTCGCCAGTGGACAGGGCCCGTTTGGTGGTTGAACAATGCACTAACGAATCTGCGAAAAGGAGGTCGGGCGGAGGTATGAGGCGGTGATATTCGAGACGACCTCGGCATCAGCCCACTCCTTGCGCCCCTTGATCCGGAGCCAGTCCGGATTGACGCGGAAGGTGTCCCACGCCTTCTCGCGTGCCGCCATATCGTCGAAACCGACAAGGTAGGTCAGATTGGGCATTCGTGGCCCGATGACCATCTCACCGAAGAAGACGTTCGCAAAGCCGCAATCACGGAAGATCCGGATCTCTTCCTGATTGAACATTTCGATCTTGCTTCGCAGACTGGTCGGGGTCTGTGACTCGTAGGTGCGAAGCTCAAAGAGACGCCCCGGACGCCGGGCATCGGCTGGTGGAATCTCCGGCTTCGGATGACCATCGAAGGCACGCAGTAGCGATGATTCGTAACGGACATATGGGATCTGCCCCGACTTGTCGAAGGACTTTGCCGCGGCGATATACTCCTGATCGGCCGCCAGTTTCTCGGTGACCGACTGTGCCTCGGCGAGGGATCGATAATCGATCAGCAGGATCAGTGACGGCGTCCGCTGTCCGGAAACAACCGAGAAGGCGCCGATCGTCCCGACCCCAACCCGTTTCAGGGCTGGAATCAGGTGCTTCTCGAAATATTCGTTTGCCCTCGCCGGCTGGAGATCGTTCCGCAGATCGTAGGTTCGCAGCTCGTAATAGTGGCTCGCTTCCGCTCCGCTCGTGTTGCTCATATTCGACATTCCCGTTCCAATCCCTGGCGTCAGACCGGTCACCCCGGCGGCCAGTGTCGTCTTCAGCATCTCTCTTCGTTTCATGAATTATTGCTCCTTTGGAAAAATGGTTCATCACGGCCATTCATCTGGAAATGTCGATTATGAACACTGTTGCCGGACATGCAATAAAAATCGCGGCAATTTCTGCGCAGATACCGACTTTTCAGCAAGCCGGGCAGGTGCTCAGTGCCACTCAGTAATGGAGTGACCTCCGCCGCTCGGCCCACCTCGCCAGCCGGACAAAGGGGAGCCCCATCAGCAGGTAGAGAATGGCGGCGATGATCCCGGCGCCGATATAGTCATAATAAGTCGAGGCGAGCTGGCCATAGACCTTCGTCAGCTCGACCATGGTGATGACAGAGACGATCGATGAGTCCTTGAAGAGGGCGATGAAATCGTTGGTGACCGGTGGAATGACAAGCCGGACCGCCTGCGGAACGATGATGTGACGGAGGGCCTGAAGGCGCGTCAGCCCAAGCGAGAGTGCGGCCTCCATCTGGCCGGGCGGAATGGCAAGAATGCCGGCACGATAGTTCTCCGCCTCATACGCGGCATAGTTGAGGCCAAGTCCGATCACGGCGGCGGCAAGTGGCGTCAGACGAATTCCGATATTTGGGAGGCCGTAAAAGATCAGATAGAGCTGGATCAGCAGCGGAGTGCCGCGAAAGAGTTCGACGTAGAGGCGTGCGAGCCAGGTGAGTGGCCGGCTGGCATAGAGATTGAGCAGGGCGATCAGCAGGCCGAGTGCCATCGCAAGAGCCATCCCGAGAAGCGAGATGAGCAGGGTCATCGGGGCACCCTGGAGGAGCATCGGTCGAAGGTAGGTGGCGTAACGGCGAAGCCGGTCACGCCAGGTCAGCTTCTGCGTCACCAGTCCTGCATACTCAGCGAGCGCTGTCGACTTTGCTCCCGCGCTTGTCAGGCGGGCAAAGAGCCGTCCCGTCTCGGAGTTCCAGATGCCCCATTTTTCGTAGATTCGTTGCAGTTCGCCGGAGCGCATCAGTTCGAGCAGTCCGGCGTTGACCTGCGCAAGGAGGGCTGGATCGTCCGGACGTACACCGATCCCGTACTCGATCGCGCCAATCACCGGACCGGCGAACTTCAGGCCCGGATGGGGTGAGCTGTAGTAGACGGCAATCGGCCAGTCCATCAGCACCGCTTCGAGCCGGCCGATTGCGAGATCGTCGTAGGCGTTGTTCTGATTCTCATAGGTGCGAATGTCGATCCCCACCTCCGCCTCAAGCATCCTTTGGGCGAGTGAAAACTTGAGCGTACCGACGGCGCGCCCCTTCAGGTCGGCGAGACTTGTAATCGACTGTTCGTCCGCCCGGACACTGAGCTGTTCGCCACAGGCATAATAGGGGATCGAGAAACTTATCCGCGCGCGGCGGTCGGCCGTGATCTCGAGGCCATTGACGGCGAGGTCATAATTTCCACGAAGTAGTCCGGGGATGAGGCCGTCCCACTGGTTCTGAACGAAGAGAGATTGTCGACCGAGGCGGCCCGCGAGTGCGGCCATCAGATCGACCTCGAAGCCAATTATCCGCCGAGGATCCTGCAGATCGGGCAGCAGGTAGGGCGCCCCGCCCTCCGCATCTCCACCCCATTTTAGTGGCGTCGGGGTCGTCGGGTCCTGGGCCGCCGAGGGAGCGACAACCAGCAGAAGTATTAGCAGCAGAAGCATCGCCCGGGTCACAGATACCTCCGCAGCAGCTCCCGAGTCCGGGGGTCACGCGGTTCGGTGAAGATCTGCTCAGGCGGGCCGCTCTCGATCAACCATCCGTCGATCAGCACGACAACGCGGTCGGCGACTTCGCGTGCGAACTTCATCTCGTGCGTGACGACGATCTGCGTCATCCCCTCATCGTCCAGCTGGCGCATTATCTGCAAGACCTCGCCAACGAGGCCGGGATCGAGTGCTGAGGTCGGTTCGTCGTAGAGCATGACACGTGGGGACATGGCGAGGGCACGAGCGATGGCCGCGCGCTGCTGCTGACCGCCCGAGAGCTGTGACGGATAGAAATCCAGCCGGTCACCCAGCCCAACCTTGGAGAGCAGTCTCCGTGCGCGCTCGACAGACTCTTCACGCGTCATCCCCTTGACGATCCGTGGCGCGAGCGCAACATTCCCGAGTGCCGTCAGGTGCGGAAAAAGCTGAAAGGACTGAAAGACCATCCCAACCTCCTCGCGAAGTCGTCGCAACCGCGGCGCAAGGTCACGCGGAGACTGATCGCCACCCATCCTCAACTGAAAATCACCGATGCGGACCTCCCCCTCGTCAAAGAGCTCCAGCCCGTTCAGGCAACGAAGCAGCGTCGACTTGCCGCAACCTGACGGGCCGATGATGACGGTCAGCTCCGACGCCTCCACCTTCAGGGTTACCGCATCGAGCGCCCTCGTCTTGCCGTATCTTTTGGTCAATCCATCGACAGTGATCACGTCGCTTCACCCCCGTCAGAATCCACGCCCGGCGCAGGTTATCACAATCCGATCGCAAACATAACCGCGCCATCTCCACTTACTTTCAGCTTAGTCTCTGGCCACTCCCTGGCCACTCCCTGGCCAATCTCTAGTGGCCCCCCACGGCGATCGCCGGCACTTCTGCCAGGAATAGACGACCACCCGACTTGCCATTTGCCATTTGAATCAGTAAATGTGACATTGTCGTGTCGTTCCCCGGGTTGCAGCAACCGGGCTTCAACAAAATATGAACTGTAACAACTGAGATGGAGTGGAGAGCTCGAAGAGAAATGGCCTCATCATCTGCGTCGCTGAAAAGGGCACTCCGGCTGCCCGACCTGATACTCCTCAACATCGTCGCCGTCTACACTCCGAGTACTCTGGCGCAAAACCTTCCCTTTGGGAATATCGGGTTGCTGGTCTGGGGGCTCGGGATGGTCGCGTTCATGTGGCCCTACGCGGCGGCGATCAGCGAACTCTCACGAATCCTGCCACGCGAGGGTGGAGTCTATGCCTGGACACACCAGGCCTTCGGCGACTTCCACGGCTTTCTCTGTGGCTGGTGCTACTGGGTCAACACCTTCCTCTACGTGCCGAGTGTCTTCCTCGGGATTGCAGCGGTGATGTCGCTGCTCGGCGGCGCCCGGACCGCCTGGCTCAACGAGCAGCCGTGGGCAGTCGGCAGCCTCGCGATTGGCACCCTCTGGCTCTCGGCTTCACTCCACCTGACTGGCCTTCGACAGGGGAAGTGGCTGCAGAACATCGGTGCGATCGGGCGACTGTCGATGGCTGGCGCAATCCTCGCCACCGCAATCTGGAAGCTGATCGAACCGGCAACTACCGGGGGCTCGACGATGATCTCCGGCCCGCCAGCGGAGGAGATGGACTTCTGGCGCAAAGCGGCACTCTGGCCCTTCACGCTCAACGCCCTGGTCGGACTCGACCTTGGGGCGGCAATGAGCGAGGAGGCAGACGCTCCGTCGCGTGACATTCCGCGCTCACTGCTGATTGGTGGACTGGCGGTCGGCGCCTGCTATCTGCTGACCTATGGCGCACTCCTCATCATTGGCTTCGATGGAACCAATGTGATCTATGGTCACGTCCTGGCAATCAATTCGGTCATCACCCGGCCCGATCAGGCGCTGACGGCATTTCTCGGCACACTGATCATCATCGTCGAGCTGCTCGGTCTGCTCGGAAGCGGCGCGGCCTGGCTCGCCGCTCCGGCACGGGTCCCGTTCGCGATCGGGATCGACCACTACCTGCCGAAAGCTTTTGCACGCGTTCATCCTCGCTATGGCACCCCCTACGTCGCACTGCTCGTCCAGGCGGGAGTGGCGACCGCGCTCATCCTTGTCAACATCTACGGCGCATCACTGC
>JBEIMN010000012.1:0-15889 GCA_040378705.1 Acidobacteriota bacterium | reverse complement strand
CACAACGGCTGCCGTCCGCCCAAGCGTCGTCGTGTCTAACGTTTTTCAGGTCAACGGAGGATAGAGATTGGCTAGAGATAGAGGCAAACAGTGTCGCCTATGCCGGCGCGAAGGGCAGAAGTTGTATCTCAAAGGCGAGAAATGCTTCAAGCCTTCGTGCCCGATCGAGAAGCGTGGCGTGAACCCACCGGGCCAGCATGGCCCAAATGCCCGGCGCAAGCCAATGGGCTATGGTGAGCAGCTGCGCGAGAAACAGCGTGTCAAGCGGATATACAATCTGCTCGAGACCCAATTCCGCAACTACTTCGAGAAAGCGGCCCGCCAGAAGGGTGTGACCGGCGAGAATCTTCTCGCGCTTCTCGAGCGTCGGCTGGATAACGTGGTCTATCGGCTTGGTTTTGCGATGTCGCGTCGTCAGGCGCGACAGTTCGTTCGCCACGGTCACGTCACGGTCAATGGAAAGAAGGTCAATATTCCTTCGTTCCAGGTTCGTGTTGGAGACGAGGTTTCGGTGCGGACGAAGAGTGTCGAGAATGCCCATATTCAGGGTGCCTTCCAGACATCCGGGGGACGTGGGCGTCCCACCTGGCTTGAGATTACTAATTCTGAGAAACTGGTGGGCCGAGTCGTCGCGCAGCCGCGACGAGAAGAGATCGACCAGAACATCAACGAGCAGTTGATCGTTGAGTTGTACAGCAAGTAATCAACAATCTGATTGACCGTTCGCCCACTTGACAATCTTAATACCTGGCCAGTCGGGCTGGGGGGTTGGAAAGTGGGTGGGCGGTCATTCAATCGACTGAGTCGGCCTCGGCGGTAGATATCGGCTCAGTGGGAGATACGGTGGAAGCAACCATGTGGACGGGATTTCAGAAGCCGAAGCGTTTAGCTTGCGAGACGATGACTGATCGCTATGGGCGATTTTCGGCCCAGCCGTTCGAGCGTGGCTTTGGCACGACGATTGGGAATAGTCTTCGTCGAGCCCTGCTCTCTTCGATCGAGGGGGCAGCAATCACCGCAGTTCGGATCGAGGGTGTGCTGCACGAATTTTCTTCCATTCCCGGAGTGGTTGAAGATGCGACTGACATCATTCTCAACCTCAAGCAGATCCCTTTCAAACTGCTCGACGGTGATTCCAGAACGCTGCGTGTCTCGCGAACAGAGCCGGGTGACATGACTTCCGGTGATATCGAGATTGATGGTGACGTCGATGTCCTTGATCCCAATGTGCACATTGCGACCGTCAGCGAGGGTGGATCACTAAACATCGAGTTGAGGTTGAAGCGCGGGCGTGGTTATGTTTCGGCCGACCGTAATTTCGACGATGATCTTCCAGTTGGCTACATTCCGGTCGATGCGGTCCATTCACCGGTTAAAAAGGTCAACTTCGCGGTTGAGGCGGCTCGTCTAGGACAGGACACGGATTACGATAAACTTCAGCTCGAAGTCTGGACCAACGGAAGCGTCTCACCTGAGCACGCGATTGGTCTGGCAGCAAAGTTGATCAAGGATCACATGGCGATCTTCATCAACTTTGAAGAAGATCTGCAGGAGCAGCAAGAGGTTCAGGTTCCGGGTCCAAAACTGACCGGGCCAATCAACGAGCATCTCGATAAGTCCGTTGAAGAGCTCGAGCTCTCGGTTCGTTCCTACAACTGCCTGAAGAACTCAGATATTAAGACTATTCGCGATCTCGTTCAGAAGACTGAATCTGAGATGTTGAAAACAAAGAATTTTGGCCGGAAGTCCCTCAATGAGATCAAGGACATTCTCGGTTCGATGGGACTGAGTCTCGGGATGCGTTTCGACGATCAGGGCAACCTGCTCAGAATCGAAAGCGAATAAAAGCAGTAGGGCTGGGGACTGGTCCCCGTTTTGGGTAGACCTTCCAAGTTGTCTGGTGATCAGGGGATCCGCAGGTCGAGCGATCAGGAGCTCTTAAGATCATAAGGGATTGTGAGCTTGGAGTGCTGAGCCTCCTGCTGACTACAACTTAGACCACAACGCCCTAAGAGTAAACAGATAAGAGTAAACAGAGAAGCTGCGTAGAAGAAAGAGGTAAGTTGTCATGAGACACTTGGTAGCACATCGTAAACTTGGTCGTACATCAGCACATCGGAAAGCATTACTCCGGAATCTCTGCACCTCACTGGTGCTGCACGAGCGGATCGTGACCACTTTGCCGAAGGCGAAGGAGCTCCGCCCATTCGCGGAGAAGGCGATTACACTTGGCCGACGTGCCCGTGCGCTCCGCGCCGCCGGATCGGTTGATGACGCACTTCATTTGACGCGTCAGGCTGCCAATTTCTTCTTCCCGGGAAATGCCGGGCTTGAAAGTAAGCAGCATGATACCTCTGCCGAACGGACCGCTGGAGTTGCTGCGGTGAAGAAAGTGACAGGCGATCTTGCCGAACGATTTGCTGATCGTCCTGGTGGATATACGCGCATCTACAAGCTCGGACCTCGCAAGGGTGATGGCGCTGAGATGGCACTGATCGAGTTTGTTGGTAGCGAACTCAAGTCTTAATCGGCTTGCACCACGGCGCCGCGCGCCGCTGATTAATTCGATTAGAGCCAAGTTTAGTACCTGGTTTAGTGACTCGATCAGTGGCTGCAAGCGAGGACTCAATTTCCGGCCAGGTTTTGATTTATCGTTTATCAGGATTTTTAAGCCTTGATAATGGCGCTCGATTGTGACACAACCCTCTGCTGTAGTACTGGCAGGTGATGGACTTGCAAGTGTTGCGCCGAAACGATGCCGTAACCTAATCCGATTTTTTACTGGGTGGTCTGGATAATCCGGGCCTGTCGATAAAGATGAAAACGCAAAGCTTTAACATTATCGACTTTGCGCCAGGCCTCAACCTGTAGAGCAATCTCGGGATTGGGGCTTTTCTATTGGCCTTTTGCCCTTCTGATCCTTTGACCACTTGACTACTTGACCACTTGGTAGACGCTGGTGGCTGGATTGCTGGCCAAAGTTTGAACCTGATAAAAGTATGAAAAAATCTGAGCGTAGCGTGAGCCGCCCGACAGGCACAAGCCAGAGAGGCACCAAGAATACTGCAGCTCAACCTGCGAAGCCGGTTCAATCGACTATGGTTGAAGGGCAGAGTTGGGAGAGCCTTAGTCTGACCGAGATTAAGGAGTTGATTGAATTGGTATCGGAGAAGCAGTTCAACGAATTTGAGCTGGAGCGAGGAGATTTTCGGTTACGACTTCAGAAGGGTGGGCCGCGCTTACTGGAGCAGTCTTCTGGTGCAATGGTTGGTGGGGCCACACCGGCCACACAGGGGGCCGCGCACGTCGTGATCGCTCCGGAGCCGACGCCGATTGTCGAGGAGAAGCTTCATCTGGTTACTTCACCGATCGTTGGTACCTTCTATCGTTCACCATCCCCGACTTCGGACGTTTTTGTCAAACTGGGCGATTCAGTTGAATCAGGAAAGACTCTCTGCATCATTGAAGCGATGAAGCTGATGAATGAGATTCAGTCGGATGGAACAGGAACGATAGCAAAGATTTTTGTCGAGAACGGCCAGCCGGTCGAGTATGGTCAGCCGCTCTTCGGATTGAAGGTCTGAGATTTTGATCGCTCCTGAGTGGTTATCCGATGCCGGCAGACAAGGTCTGGAAAGTATCATCGTGATGGTCGGCAGGCAGCATCGGGTCGTAATTCCGAATTATGTTCAAAAAAATTCTGATCGCCAATCGTGGTGAAATTGCTTGTCGAATAATCTGGGCCTGTCGTGAGCTTGGGATCAAGACGGTTGCGGTCCATTCGGAAGCAGACCGTGATTCACTGCACGTCCGGTACGCTGATGAGGCGGTCTGTATTGGCCCTGCCTCTTCACTGCAGAGTTATCTGAATATTCCTCAGATAATAGCCGCGGCAGAGATTACCAATGTCGATGCGATCCATCCCGGCTATGGTTTTCTGTCCGAGAATGCCCATTTTGCCGAGGTCTGCCAGGAGTGCAACATCACATTTATCGGGCCTTCACCCGAGGTGATCCGCATGATGGGTGACAAGAGCGAAGCGAAGCGGACGATGATCGCGGCCGGAGTACCGGTCACTCCGGGGAGTGAAGGGCTGATCGAGGATGAGCAGGCGGCGATTCGAGACGCGCAGCGGATCGGATATCCGGTTATGATCAAGGCGACTGCCGGTGGCGGTGGACGCGGCATGCGTATCGCGTATAACGATACGGAGTTGATCAACGCATACCAGACGGCGCGTTCCGAGGCTGAGGTTGCTTTCAGGAATAGCGGTGTCTACCTTGAACGTTACATCGCCAATCCACGCCATATTGAGATTCAGGTACTTGGAGACAGTCACGGCAATGTCGTCCACCTTGGGGAGCGTGAGTGCTCGGTGCAGCGGCGTCACCAGAAGCTGATCGAAGAGTCGCCGTCGCCAGCAGTGAGCGATGAACTGCGCGAAGAGATGGGCCGGATTGCGGTGGATGCGTGCCGACGTATTGGGTATACCAATGCCGGGACGATCGAATTTTTGCTCGACGAGTCCGGGAAGTTCTATTTTATGGAGATGAATACCCGGATTCAGGTCGAGCATCCGGTGACCGAACAGGTTACGGTCTCCGACCTGGTTGCGGCACAGATCCGGATTGCGGCTGGTGGAGAGATCGGCTTCCGGCAAGAGGACCTGATCTTCGTTGGACATTCGATCGAGTGTCGGATCAACGCCGAAGATCCTGAGACATTCCGGCCGAGTCCGGGGCGAATCACCTCTCTCAATCTTCCGACCGGGCCAGGTATACGTGTCGATACGGCAATTTACAATGGTTATTTCGTTCCTCCCTACTATGATTCACTGATAGCAAAGCTGATCGTCCATCATCGGACACGGGAGCGAGCCATCGCCAGGATGAAGCGTGCGCTCGAAGCGATGGTTGTCGAGGGGATCAAGACCACTATTCCGATACACCTCCAGATTCTGAATGATCCCGACTTTATTGCCGGCAATATCACGACCCGATTCATGGACAGGTTCATGAAGTAGTTGTGGTGATAGTCCAAGTGCTGAAGTCGTTGGCTGGTCGTCACTTTCAACTTTTTTCCCGTCGAGGCGCAAGGAGCTTCCGAGAAGAGCACGCTTTTACATTTGTCATGCCTTCCTCTTCTCTGTTCCGCAATACCCTCTGGCATCTGCGTGGGATGATAAATCTGGCGTGACGGCATATCCGCCCAACCCCCCTGGGCGATTAGGATAATTTACCTGGCAGTTCTTCGCCGGTGATCGACCAATGAGGCCATTTTGATATGAAAAGACTGACGTTGCTGCGTACTAAATCGATCGAACAGATTCAGCGTGATGCACAAACAGGGCTGAGGGATGGTCACGGCTCGGAGCACCGGCTGACGCAGGCGCTTGGTCGATGGGATCTGACTGCGCTTGGTATTGCCGCAATCATTGGTGCGGGAGTCTTTTCGACGATTGGTAATGCGGCCTATAGCGGGGGGCCGGCTGTTGCGACACTCTTTATCTTTACCGCGATTGCGTGTGGCTTTGCCGCGTTGTGCTACGCCGAGTTTGCCTCGATGCTGCCGATTGCCGGTTCCGCTTACACCTATGCCTATGCTTCATTTGGAGAGTTGGTTGCCTGGATCATTGGCTGGGATCTGATCATGGAGTATGCGATCGGTAATATCGCGGTTGCCATCTCCTGGAGCGACTATTTTACGACGCTGGTGGCAGGCTATGGTCTGACGATACCGGAATATCTGACGATGGATTTTTTGACGGCGTCGCGTGGATTCGCAAAGGTGAACGACCTGATGCGGGGTGGGCAGACGCTTGACCAGATTCGTGAGATGGCCGGAATGAGTGGCGCACTCGAAGGGTGGCACGCCTGGACAGGCGCTCCGGTTGTTGCAGGGATCAGGCTGGTTTGCGATCTTCCGGCGCTCATGATCGTACTTATCATCACCGCCCTCGTCTATGTCGGAATTCACGAATCGAAACGGGCCTCAAATGTGATGGTCCTGATCAAGCTGGCGGTGATATTGCTGGTGATCGTGCTTGGTGCCTGGTATGTCAAACCGGAGAATTGGAGTCCGTTTGCACCTAACGGCCTGGCGGGGGTGATGAAGGGAGTTTCGGGTGTATTCTTTGCATACATCGGCTTCGACGCGCTCTCGACGACGGCGGAAGAGTGCCGGGATCCGCAGCGGGATCTCCCGGCAGGAATGATCTATTCGCTGATTATCTGTACGGTTTTGTATGTGCTGATCGCGCTGGTGCTGACGGGGATGGTCAACTATCAGAGCCTTGCGGTTGGAGATCCGCTCGCGTTCGTCTTTGGTCCGGAAGGTGCGAATATTGGCTGGGTGTCGTTCATCGTCTCGTTCAGTGCCGTGATTGCGATGGCGACGGTGCTGCTGGTTTTTCAACTGGGCCAGCCGCGGATATGGATGGCGATGAGTCGTGACGGGCTTTTGCCAGCAATATTTGGCAGCATTCATCCACGTTACAAGACCCCGTGGTTCTCGACGATCGTGACTGGATTTGTGGTTGCGATTCCGGCCCTCTTCATGAATCTGACAGAAGTGACCGATCTGGCGAGCATCGGGACGCTCTTCGCTTTTGTGCTGGTCTGTGGAGGTGTTCTGATTTTGGATCACTCCGAACAGAAGATTGAGCGGAAATTTCGAACCCCCTACATCAACTCGAAGTATATCTTTCCGCTCGGGGTCATTCTGATCACTTCCTGGTTCCTGCTCTTCGATCGCGGTGCGTTGTTAAACCTCTTCAGCACGCACGATCCGGCCAACCCGGCAGCGGGTGCCTGGGAAGTCTTTCGCCACAAGATACCGTTTCTCGTCTATATGGTGATGATGGTCGTCGTTGCTTTTTACAGCTACCTGAAATCACTCTCACTTATTCCGGTTCTCGGACTTACATCGTGCGGTTATCTGATGACAGAGCTTGGTTGGACAAACTGGGCGCGTTTTCTGATCTGGCTGGTGATTGGCCTGTTCTTTTACTTTATGTACGGGAGTCGGCACAGCCGGCTGGCACGAAAAGAAGGTTGACGAGGGGGGCCAATCCCCCTCGTCATTCCCCGTCAAAAAAATATCCCATTAGCCCCGAAATAGTATTATTATGCTATTTGAGTCATTGAGATGACGAACTCGGAGGCCCCCCCGATGCAATCATCAGCGGAAAGTCACCGCTGATGAGATTGTCCTGAAAAATAGTCATTGAATCCGCCCCCTTTTGCCCTGTTGAAATACTGGCTGTCTGTTTTGGTCAATTCTTTCGAAGCAGGATTGTATGGTGGCCGGCGTGAATCTCCCTTTTCAAGAATTTCCCGAAGATTTTTCTACCTGTGGTCTGTGGATTAAAAATTATTCGAGATAAGAGACCGTCTCGAGTGGAAGGTAATACAAATGAGACTTAAAGCGGCTGATATTCAGATCTCCTCGCGTGCGATATTGTGTCTGGCGTTGACGATGCTTGCGTTGTTTGGAGCAGGGTGGCGTGGTTATACGATGTCGGGTGATGGAAGTGGCTGGTGGCCGGCGCACGTTAGCGCCGCCACGTCCTGGATTGGACAGAGTTCCGAAGCGGAGCAGGAGCCGAATGAGACGGTCGAGCAGGCGAATCAGCTGACGTTGCCAGGGCAGGTGGCGGGAACGGTTCGGTATGGTGACCCGGCGGTGGTCGAGTTTACGTACAATAACGGACCAAAGGACAAGATCGAGGATCTCTATCGTTTCAATGTCTCGAATGGGGATTCAGGGAAGGTCGACATTCAGTTGACTTTTACCAACGCGGCGGCTGATCTCGATCTGATTCTGTACCGGAGGGAGCCATCGTCGCTTCTGACGCCACTGGTGGTCTCGAATGGGAGCACGACGACAGAGCGGATCACTCCGACATCGGCGCTGACGGCTGGCGAGTATCTGATTGGGGTGACGGCGTTTGACGATCCGGGAAATACGGCACAGAGCAGTTATCGACTGGTATTGCGTGCCGATGAGTTGCCACCGGCGCCGGTGATCAGGGGGATCAATCCGGTTTCGGCGCTTGCGGGAAGCGGTGCGATATCGCTGACAGTCAACGGTGAGAACTTTATTTCCGGGCAGTCGGTCGTTCGGTGGAACGATCAGCCGCGGACGACGACCGTCATCAATTCCGGCCAGGTGGTGGCGTTTCTGACGGCGGCAGATCTCACTGCTCCGGGGACTGCCTCGGTGACGGTTGTTAATCCGGCCGCGCTCGGCGGGAGTTCGACTATCACGAGTTTTTCGATATTGCCGCCAGGAACCCCGGAGGTCGAGGTTGAGCCGAACGAGAGTTCAGCCCAGGCTGGCTTGCTGCTGGTGCCTGGTAAGCGGAGTGGTGCAGTTGCGACTGGCGATGCGTCAGGCATAACGATCAGCCTCAGCAACGGATTGAGTGATTCGATCGAGGATCTCTTTTCCGTTAGTCTGATGGAGAGTAAGAGACTTGACCTGCAACTGACGGGTGCGAATCCGGGAGCCGATCTGGCGCTCTACCTCATACAGGAGACCGGAACCGCGGGTCAGGTGACGGTAATTGGTAATTCGCGTTTGAAGGGGACCAATCAGCAGATTACGACACCGATCGCACTGCCGGCTGGACGCTATCTGGTTGGGGTGTCAGCGGTGAGTGGGCAGTCAAACTATCTTATTGCCGCCAATATCCCCGGAGACAGGCTATTGCAGGTCAATGCCGGCAGCGCGGCGCCGGGCAGTGTGGTGACGGTGCCGGTCAGTTTCTCTTCGCTTGGGAATGAGAGCCGGATGTCATTCAGCCTTGGTTTTGATCAGACGATACTGAGTAGTCCGGAATTTGTTTCGGGGGCAGCTTTGTCGACGGCACAGGTGCGAGTCAATCAGACAGAGGTCGGGCAGGGAAGGATTGGAATCGAGATTGAGTTGCCGGTGGGGCAAGCGTTTAGTCAAGGGTTGGTCGAGATTGGTCGCATTAATTTCCTGATCAGGGCGGGAGATGGGGTCCGGAGTACGACGGTCGATTTCCAGGATCGGCCGGTCGTTCGAACGCTGGTCGACCGGGACCGCAACGCGTTGATTGGCAGTTATGGGAGCGGAACCGTTGTGGCGAGTCCAGGAGTCGAGGCCGATCTGGTTCCGCGACCAAATGGCGGGACAGACCGAAGCGTGACGATTGCCGATTGGACGCAGACGGGTCGTTTTGTCGCGAATCTCGATGCGGTTGCCAGCGGCAGTGAGTTTCAGCGTGCGGACAGCGCGCCAAAGGGGACGCTGGGTGACGGGCGGCTGACCATTGCCGACTGGGTGATGGCTGGTCGATATGCGTCAGGTCTTGAGGTTGCATCGGCTGCCGGTGGACCGTCGGCCCCTGCGCTGCCAGCGACTGTTGCCGGGGAGGCGGTGAAGGCCTTTGAGTTGCAGTCTGAGGCACAGCAGGAGTCACGAACGATTCGCGTTCGCCCTGACCTCTTCTCCCGTGGGCGGGAGAACGAGCTGATCATTGAATTGGTTTCACAGGGTAATGAAAACGCCGTCGGGTTCAGTCTCAATTTTGATTTCAATCAGTTGAATTATGTCAGGACAACACTTGGCAACGATTCAGCCGGGGCGATCCTCAACGTCAATACCAATCGGCTGGCGGAGGGGCGCCTCGGGTTCGGACTTGCACTCTCCAGCAATCAGTCATTTGCGGCTGGAACCCGTCAGGTATTGAAGGTTGTATTTACGGTTCCGAGTGGTGGAAGTGTCAACGCCACGACGGTCAGTTTTGGCGATCTGCCGGTTTCTCGTGAAGTGGTCGATCCGCAGGCAAACATTCTGCCGGCGGGATACACCCCGGGTGAGATCAGGCTGGATCCGCCAGTAGAGTTGGTTCCGACGTTAACGGCGATCGAACCCGCTTCACTGCTGGTTAATGGCCCATTGGCGACACTGAGCGCAAAGGGGACCAATTTCATCGACGGTGCGGTAATCGAGATCAATGGGGTCAGCCGGACGACGACCTTCGTCAGCACGACGGTATTGAGAACGGTCCTGCTGGCGGAGGATTTGGCAGAACCATTACCGCTCGAGGTTCAGGTCAGAAATCCGGCCCCCGGGAATGGCAGTTCAGGTAAGCTGACAGTGCAGGTTCTCAATCCGCTGCCGGTGATCGAATCGATCTCACCGGACACTGTCGGAGTCGGCGGGCAATCGTTCACGCTGACGGTAACCGGGCGAAATTTTGTTCGCGGGTCACAGATTGAATTTAACCAGAAGCTTCGTGCGACGACGCTGGTCAGCAGTACAAGGCTGACGGCCGTGATTCCTTCGACTGAGACAACCTCGATTACGACGGTTCCGGTTCGGGTTGTCACCTCTGATCCGGGTGGGGGCAGATCTGCTGAGCTCACCCTGGCGATCAAGGCACTCAATCCGCTGCCGCGTATCCTGTCGATTTCGCCATCCTCGGTCGAAGTTGGCAGTGGTGATCAGATCGTTGTCATTACAGGGACCAGCTTCGTTAATGGGGCAACCGTTCAGTTGAACAGTGATCGTCTGCCGACCAACTTTGTCAGTGCGACAGAGTTGCGGGTGGTGATCGAGGCATCAAGATTGACGACACCGGGGGCAATACTGCTTTCAGTGGGCAATCCGGCGCCGGGGGGCGGTAATTCGAACTGGGTGACACTGACGGTGACACCGCCACGCAATCCGGTTCCGGTGCTGACCAGTATCTCTCCAGCAACGGTTCAGGCTGGCGGGCCAACCTTTACGCTGACGCTCAACGGTGCTGGTTTCGTCGCCAGCTCGACGGTTCAGGTGAATGGTACGACACAGCCATCAACCTTTGTCAGTTCGACCGTAATGACGACGCAGATTTCAGCGGCGTCGATCATCGCCTCCGACAATCTTTCGATCCGGGTGATCAGTCCGGCACCGGGTGGGGGAACGACAGATGCCAGGACGCTGGCAATCGTCAATCCTGTTCCGGTATTGACGGCATTGACACCGAATACCGTGATCGACGGCAGCCAGTCGTTCGTCTTGTCACTGGTTGGAACTGGCTTTGTGCCTGGTTCAAAGGTGATTATCGATGGCGTCGCGCGCACCGCCAACTTTGTTGCCGGGACGCAGCTCTCGATTCAGATTTCAGCCGCGGAGGTTGCGACCGTCAGGACACTGCTTATCCAGGTCTTAAATCCGACACCGGGTGGTGGGACGTCGAATACGTTGAAGCTGATCGTTCGTCAGCCCAATCCGCTGCCGCGCATTGCGCAGGTCCGTCCAGCTGAGGTGAAGGTTGGGGGGCCGGGATTCCTGCTTTCGGTCGATGGGGTTCGTTTTGTCTCGGATTCAGTGATCAGGATCAATGGACAGCCGCGCCAGACAGAGTTCATATCGGAAAGCTTACTGGTGACACAGATCGATGCGGCAGAGATTGCGGCACCGGGCGAGCTGGCGATCAGCGTCTTCAATCCAGCTCCGGGGGGCGGTCAATCGAGTGGCGTCACCGTCTCTGTCACCAATCCAGTGCCACGTATCACGACGATCACTCCTCAGACTGCCCTTGCCGGTGGTGAGGGAATCGAGCTGATCCTTTTTGGTGATGGGTTCACAGCGACATCGGTTGTCCGTTTCAACAACCTTGATCTTCCGACAACGCTCGTTTCAAGTTCGCAGTTGACGGCGCGCATCTCCCGGGCACTGCTCAGTGGAGGGGGAAATCAGCAGATCCTGGTCTTCAATCCGGTTCCTGGTGGAGGAAGCTCGAACATTCTGAACCTGACGGTCAGGAATCCAATGCCGACGATCAATCGGCTCACTCCGACGCAACTGACGGCCGGAGATGGGCCGGTGACGGTGACCATCGACGGTAATGGCCTGGTGACAGGATCGGTTGCCAGGGTCAATGGCCAGGATCGACCGACGACGTGGATCAGCTCGACGCGACTCTCTGTCATGCTCACAGCAGCTGATACCGCCAATGGTGTGACTCTCAACGTCGGAGTCTTCAATCCGGCACCGGAGGGAGGCTCGTCGAACAATCTTCCGCTGCTGATCAATAATCCGGCACCAATAATCAGCGGTCTTACTCCTGACACGCTACCTGCCGGCAGCGCAGCTTTCCGGCTGCGCGTGGTCGGAAGTGGCTTCGTTCCCGCATCTGTCGTCAACTGGAATGGAGTTCCGCGTTCGACCATCTTCGTTTCGGCGACTGAGCTGGCGGTCGATGTCGCGGAGGCAGAGGTTGAGTCGGTTGGATCGGCGACCCTGACGGTCTTCAATCCATTACCGGGTGGTGGTGTCTCGCCACCGACACTGCTGAATATACGCAATCCGATTCCAGTCGTCTCCTCCCTGACGCCAGGCAGTTCGGTCATCGGTGGAACCGGTTTTACGTTGATCATCAATGGAACAGGATTCCTGCCCTCTTCGGTGGTTCAATGGAATGGTGTTGCCAGGTCGACACGTTATGTCGGGTGGACTGAGCTTCGCGTTGACGTGGCCGCAGCCGATACGCTGACTGCCGGAGTCGCCAGTGTCAGCGTCGTCAATCCGGCACCCGGTGGTGGAACCTCGGGCATCCTCCAGTTTTCGATCAATAATCCGATACCATCACTGATCAGGACCATCCCACAGTCGGTGATCGCCGGTGGTACCTGGTTCGCATTGACGGTGCAGGGATCAGGATTCGTTCCCGGGGCTATCGTCAACTGGAATGGACAGGCGCGACCGACCACGTTTGTCAGCAGTACGGATCTGCGCATCGATGCACTGGCGGCGGATATTGCCGTTCCGGCGGCGGTTCAGTTGACTGTCTCCAACCCGGTTCCGGGCGGAGGCATCTCTTCCCCGATCGTACTCAATGTCACCGCACCTCCCAATCCGGTTCCGGTTCTTGAGAGCATGACACCATCGTCAGCGATCGAAGGCGATTCATCATTGACGATTCGAGTTACAGGCGGCAATTTCGTCAATGGCGTAACCCTCCTCTGGCAGGGAACTGCCAGGCCGACAACCTATGTCAGCCCAACACAGCTTACCGCCCAGCTCGACGCTGCCGATGTCGCGGTGGCCGGTAATTTTGCCGTCAGGGTCGTCAATCCGGCACCCGGAGGGGGCTCCTCCAATCCGCTGACTTTCTATGTCAACTCAACTGCGGTCAACTGCCAGACCCTCTGTATGCAGTCGGCTGGCTATTACCTACAGAACCTCGCCTGGCTTCCGCGCGGGATCATCTGGATCAATCGATATTTCTACAATATTACGAGCACCAGTGCCGTCATCAAGCGTGCGCTCGAGGGGAACACTACCATGGGGCAACGGTTGACTCGCGAGTTTACCGCTTCGCAGTTAACGACGGCTGCCGGCGGGAATGTCCCTGGCGTTCTCAACAGTGAACTGAGTTGTTATCGGCTCAACTTTGCGTCAGTAAAACTGAGTAACGGAGAGAGCGTCAGCCGTCAGACGCGGATCGTCGATCTCTTCAGCCTGACACGAAGCGCAATTGCCGATAATCGTGAGGCGGATATGACCCTGCTGTTGCCAATCTTCCAGTTGCTCAACGGCAACGATCCACTCAATCGCTGCCGCTAGTGACCTTTGACAGAAAAGCCCCCGACCAGGAAAGCTTGTTACTTCCTGATCGGGGGCTTTTCTGTTTTCATCACCTCACAGACCAAAGTCGTATGAGCAGACTCATAAGCGAGGAGATGACGATTCGGTGGCGATTACGGAGCCAGCCTGCCTGCCGCGAGGCGGACCTGACTGGTCAGGGCGTCGATCGCCCCGGCGATCACCACTGCCTGGGCAGAGGCTTCCGACCAGTTCTTCTGCTCGATCGCTTCCCGAACTCCGGGCAGCGTCTTCACCCCATAGCCGGTATAAAAGCCAGGCGCATAGATCTGGTGCCTATACCAGGGACGGCGTGGCAGTCCATCCTTAGCCGTCAATTGTCGTTCTGACTGGAAGAGCAGTCGATTCAGCTCACGCAGTTCAGTCGTTCGATCCGCCGGAATTAGTCCACGTTCGGCAGCCCGCCGCAATGCGCGGTCATAGTCGATCGCCGATAGTCTGAAGCGATCGATCGCCTGGCGCAGTGGTTGCAGCTCGACACCTTCTCTCGGTAACGCCGTAACTTCATCCAGATAGTTGCTGATCGTCTCTGCCAGATTGGTAAATTCGAATGGTAGAACCTGCGCTTCAGAGAGACGGAGTGTCAGCGTCCCGGCAGCCTGGGTCAGCGTCCGGCCATACTCGAATTTTGAATCAGAGAAGCGAGTGTACCAGGTGAAGGTGTCGTAGATTGAATGGTAGATTCCACCACCACCCTCGCCCCCCATTCCGATATTGAGCGAAGCGATTCCAAGGTGATCGAGGAATGCGGTGTAGTCGGAACCGGAGCCGAGAGCGCTGATCGGAAGGTCGATTCGCTTTTGCAACGACCGGCGCGTCTCATCGCTTTGTGCCGCCTGCATCGCCTCCCAGAGCGACTTGTCGCCAGCCGGCATTTTTACCGTCCGCGCAACATCATTGACCAGCTTTTCGAGGCTGTGTGAACCACCGGCACCGAACCAGCCCTTTCCTGTGCTGTCGGTATTGATGTAGGCTACCGCCTTCTCGCGCAGCTCTTCGGCATGGTGCTCGACCCATTCCGTCGATCCGAGCAATCCCGGCTCCTCTGCATCCCACGCGCAGAAGACGAGCGTCCGCTTTGGCCGCCACCCCATCTTCAGCATCTCACCAAAGGTTCGCGCCTCCTCGAGCACTGTCGCCAGTCCACTGACTGGATCATCCGCACCATTGACCCAGGCATCGTGGTGGTTACCGCGAATGATCCACTCATCCGGATAGACGCTGCCGGGAATGCGCGCAATCACATTATAGGCCGTCTTCATATTCCAGTCTGAGATCACCTTCAATCGAACCTTCATCGATTCGCTGCCAGTTGAGCCAGACTGGCCAGTCTGGCCGTAATGATAGGTAATCGGCAGCCCTCCGCGCCAGTTTGCTGGTACTACCGCGCCCTTCAATGCCTTCAGCAATGGGAGGGCATCGCCGTAGGATATTGGCAGGACAGGGATCGTCATGATCGTCTTTGCCTCTTCGCGACGAAGACGACGTGCGTCCTTTGTTGCCCCCCAGCCGGGCGTCAGCGGGTCGCCGGGATTGATCGGCATATCGAGGACGCTGCCACGCTGCACTCCATTCTCATTGCGATACGGACCCGTCGGATAGACATCGCCCTGGTAGTAGCCGTCATCCTTCGGATCGGAATAGATCAGACAGCCAACCGCACCGTGTTCTGCCGCGACCTTTGGCTTGATTCCTCGCCAGCTTCCACCATAACGCGCAATGACGATCTTTCCACGAACGTCGATTCCTGCTTTCCTGAGAACCTCATAGTCTGCTGGCACACCATAATTGACGTATATCAGCGGCGCCGTTACATCGCCATCACCAGAGTATGCATTGTAGGTAGGTAGCTGATTCAGATCCCCGGAGTCGCGATCCTCGCTGATGACAGGCTCTTTCAGGCTTGCTGTAAAGCGTGTTGGCGCAACCATCTCGAGGAGGCGTTCCCGCGGTGTTGGAAAGAGGACATCGTATTCTTCGATCGTTGCATCGAGACCCCACACTTTCATCTGGTCGCGCATCCACAACGCATACTCGCGTCCGGCTGGTGAGCCGACGTGATGCGGCTCTGCCGAGAGTCGCTCCGCATAATCCTTCAGCCGTTCCGCGCGTGGGATCGACCGAAAGACCTCTTCCCAGTTACGGCCTTCCTGGGCGTTGATCAGCGTTCCGGGAATAGTCATCAGGACACATATTAACTGGATCGCGAGCCTTCGGATGGTGCGCGCGATTCGATGATTGACCATGCTTTCTCCTTCAATTGGGT
>JBEIMN010000011.1:0-16061 GCA_040378705.1 Acidobacteriota bacterium | reverse complement strand
GGTTTTCAGGTACATTGGCCCCGTAATCACCCTGCCATTTATCTTTATTTTGCTCTTTGGAATCTACTATTTCGTCCCGAACGGGAAGGTTGACGGTGGCCAACTCTTCTTCACGTCGGTGGCGATGGCGATCCTGTGGGTCATCATGACCTTCCTTTTCCGGCTTGCCCTGCCGATCTTCGGATTCGAGGAGTCGTACAACCGGCTCGCCTCACTGATGGCGCTTGGGACCTGGATTCTGATCTCTTCCTTCGTGCTAATACTCGGGGCGAACCTTGCGACGCACCAGGTTCTGCCGCGGGCGTGGACAGGGCCGCTCCCCTTGCTGAGCCGACTGAAGGCTGGTCGGGGCGATTCTGCAAGCGAGTGAACTTCCGACCGTTCTCCCCGGTGTACAGGCTTCGTCAATAAGCAGTGATGGGGGGAATGATGGTTGCTTCTATCTCGAATTATCGATTCTGGTGCCGGATAGTCAGTCTTAATCTGATTATCCTCTTGCTGCTCACTCCGGTAGCGGAAACGCTCGCACAGTCCGGACGGCGACCCGTTCAGCGACCACCGGCATCATCCTCTCCATCCACTCCACTCCCGGCATCCCAAACTGGGCCTGCAACTCCCGCTCAATCTGAATCCGCTCCCGCGGCTGATCCGGCAAAGCCAATCGCCGACAATACTCCGGTCGAGGTTGGTGATGACGGAACGATTCGGCTCGACACCTCGCTGGTGACGATCCCGGTCAGCGTCAGTGATCGCAATGGCCGTTTCATTCCGGATCTTCGGAAGAGTGATTTTCGCCTTTATGAAGATGGCATCGAACAGCAGATCGACGGGTTTCAGTCGGTCGCCGTGCCATTCAACGTGATAATGCTGCTCGATACCTCCGGGAGTATCGCCTCCCGTTTACGGGAGATTCAGGAGGCAGCGGTAACTTTCGTCGATCAGTTGCGAGACGATGACCAGGTGATGGTCGTCTCCTTTGCCGGCCGCTACCGGGTTGAATGCGCACTGACAAGCAACCGCGCGCGATTACGCGAAGCGATCTACGGAATCAGGAATGGCGGCGGGACGCGCCTCTATCGCGCCGTCGATTTCGTTGTCGACGAACTGCAGAAGATCGATGGACGCAAGGCGGTCGTCCTCTTCACAGACGGGATCGACAACTCGAACAGCGAGGCGGCCGCCGCCTTGAGTGTCGCACGGGTCGAGGAGTCTGGCGCCATCTTCTACCCGATCCGATACAACCCCGACCTCGATCCTGGTTCGCTCGGTGGCGGAAGAGGACGCCGGCCCTCTTCCGGACAACCGCCGATCTTTTCCCCCGGATGGCCGCGCTGGCCAATGCCCGCTCCCCGCAGCGGCGGCCGTCGCCGGTGGCCGCTGCGGCAGGAATTCGGCATTGCCCAACTGACAGCTCCACAGTGGCCAGGTGGCCAGTTTCCAAACCGTCTTCCAAACACCATTCCGGGAAATGACGCCCAACGCGGAACGGAGTACCTCCAGGAACTGGCCGATTCGAGCGGCGGTCGCCTCTATTTCGGCGATAGCATGGGCAGCATCTCCAGCGCTTTTGGCCAGATTGCCGATGAGCTTCGCCACCAGTACTCGCTCAGCTACTATCCTGAAAATGGGAAGAAGAAGGTGACTTTTCGAACTATTCGGGTCAGGGTCTCGCGACCTGACTCCGTCGTCAGGGCGCGAAAAGGATATCGGACAGGAGAGTCCCCCGCTTCAAACTGATCCGCAGGACGGATTCGCCAGGAAAATTGCTGATCAGGTTCGCTCGAAACAAAAAACTTAAGCCAGAAGACTAAAAAGAGACGGGGGAGTCATCGACTCCCCCGTCTCTTTTATGCCGTTAGGATTCTGGCAACTATTTTTCGTCAAGCTTTCCAATCATTCCATTCCAGGGTGGAACAACGAGCGTCACATTGCCGTGAGCCCTGAGCTGGCAGCCAAGCCTGATTGGTGAGTCTGCGTTCGGGGTAAAACCTTCATAGCCGAAGTAGACCCAGCGGTTGATCTCCCGATCGTTCGGAGCCTGGATCTTTTCGGTCGGTGAAAGTACGCCAACCCAGCAGGTTCCGCAGGCTGCCGTCCGGCACTCGACCGGGATCGGGCCCTCTTTCGGGCGGCAACGATCATCTTTCTGATGCCAATCGTGCTCGAGCGCGGCAGCGGCGGTGGTCACATCCTGTGTGTTGACGACCTTGAATGAACAGCCCGGCTCCTGCTCACGGAAGTTGACCGAGAACTGCTTGTCGATCGACTTCAGGAAGCCAAAAAGGCCCTGACTGTCATCTTTCTGACGGTCGGCGACGATCTTATCGGGCGATTTCTGCCACGATTTTCCGTAGCTACCCTTTTCAGCCGGCTGGCGAAGCAGTTCGAGTCCGACCTGCTGGAGTGTACCGTAGCCGACTGCCGTGATTCCGACCAGCAGCGATTCATTGACTCCGAGCTGTCCGGCGATCTTTCCGGCGGTTGAGCGGATCTGGACGGCGAGCGATCCCGAGCTACTCCCACTCGCCGCGATCGCCGCGACCTCTTTCCGAACCTCCGGCCAGTAACGGTGGCCATACAGGAACTCGGCTGAACGATCGATCTGATCACGCAGGAGGTAGTTCCCCTTCAGAATTAGCTTCTTCGCCACTTCAGCCGGATCTTCGGCGGTGCTCAGTGCGCGGTAGAGCTTGACAGGAAAGAATGAGAACCAGATTAAAGTTGCTTTACGATCAACCAGGTGGATCGCCGGATTGAGCTCTCCGACGATTCGAGCCCAGTCCTGATCACTCTGCTGCGCAAGCAGGGTTTCCAATGCGGTCGGGGATGTCGCGTTCGTTGCCATAGATTATTGCTGCCCTCACTTCACTTTCATCGATTTTGATCGTGCTCCACCCGGAGAGCGGATGAATTGAAGAGAATACCTTGCGCTAGCCCTCATTCGCAAACGAAACGACCACTCGACAGGCTGCCGGGGGCGGGGCATCTGCAAACTTACACCAAAAAGGTTGCACCGAGACCCCGGTGACGGGAATTCTGAGCGGCGGAGAGAGGATTGCTGGGTGCGCGGCCCCCCGGTCCGCATGCCCCCGGCACAGAGCCGCTTCAAGATAAAATGGAGCAGAGAAACGTGAAGACATGCGGACCGGAGGTCCGCGCACCCAGAGGATGCCCTGGAAAAAGTGGACTTTGCAAAAGCCCTGGGCTGCCAGGAATTACTTCGCCCGGCGGCCTACTTCGCCCGGCGGCCTACTTCGTTGGACTGAAGAGACTGACCTTCTTTGCTGAATGCTCCTGCAGGTTAGAACAGACCAGATCGCAGAGCGCGAAGATTTGCGTGTCCGCGATCGAATAATAGACCGTGTTCCCATCCTGCCGCCGCGCGAGCATTCCCGCTTCCTGCAGAATCTTGAGGTGCTTGCTCACGTTCGGTTGCGTCGATTCAACCTCGACCGCGATCGCGCTCACACTCTGCTCACCCCCCTCGAGAAGCTGCAAAATCCGCAATCGCATCGGATCGGCGAGAATTCTGAATCTCGCTGCAACCATCCGCAATCCCTCTTCCGATAATCGCCGCCGCTTTCCTTTCGTCGTCCCCTTCATCGTCTCATCCTTCTTATTGTGAAGTTACAAAGCGTTGTCATACCAGTCTGAACATTATCAGTTGAAAGGTATCAGGTGCGGCGAGAATTACGCCAGACCCTCCAGTCTTTATCACTGATTTTCAATTACTGATTTTCCAGTAGCCGGTTTTTTTGCTTGACTATATAACTATATGGTTATACAGTTTTGCTGGTCGTCAGTTTAGCGCAGAGAGACTGGCTTTGGCAACAGGGTAATAATAATTGGTTTCGAGATGAATCAACGTCAACCGGGAGGCAGGCATGGACAATGAGTTGAAATATGGGATTAGTCGTCAGTTGGAGGTTGGCCTGGAAGAGGCGCTGGAGCGAACTCGTGCATCACTGCAGCGGGAGGGGTTTGGCGTGCTTTTCGAGATCGAATTGGACCAGAAGTTCAAGGAGAAGCTGGGGGTCGATTTCCGGCGTTACGTAATTCTCGGGGCGTGTAATCCGGCGATTGCTTATCAGGCCTTGCAGGAGGAGCTCGGGCTTGGGCTGCTGCTGCCGTGCAACGTGATCGTTTACGAAGAGGGCCGCGGGGATGGTGCAAAGTCTGTCGTTGCGGCGATAGATGCGCGGAAGATGATGGCGGTGACGGGCAACGAGAAGCTGGCCGTGGCGGCGGTGAAGGTCGATGAGATGTTGGGGCGCGCGATTGCCGGGCTCTGATGACGAGCAAGGAGGTGGCGGTAATGAGTGACTGGGTCTGGTCGATTGGATTTTTTCTGGTCTGGTTCGTGCTGGTGAGGTGGGTTATTTCGCGTTCGGGAGGTGGGACCTGAGCGGTGACGCCGCCGCGCGTTCAACGCATTGAGGATCAATGCGACCAGAAGAAGAAAAGCAGGGTTGATAGTTGAGCTGGATCACAACTGGATCATAACTGGATCATAAGCAGGTGAGGTGTGGAATGACAGTAGACAGGTTTTTGCGGTTGATAGCAGGCGCGATCGTGTTGGCGACGATTCTGTTGAGCGTCTATCACAGTCCGAAGTGGCTCTATTTTACAGGCTTTGTGGCGTTGAATCTGATGCAGTCAGCCTTTACAAACTGGTGTCCGATGATGACATTCCTGCGCAGGCTCGGGGTGCGTGATCAGGTGGGTTAAGACTATGAGAGCAGCGAGAATACGATTGATTGATCTCTTTAAAGGCCTGATGTGCCTGGTGCTGTGGAGTGGCGGAGTGGCGTATGGGCAGGAGCGTGAGCCGCTAACCTTGCCGCTGGCGGTCGAGGTAGCTTTACGGAGCCATCCGCTGATGCGTGTGGTGGGGGCAGGTCGCGAGATGGCAGTGGCGCAGGTGCAGGAGGCGCGAGGGGCTCGCTGGCCGATGGTTCAGTTGAGCGAGACGGTGACGAACGGGAACAATCCGGTCTTCGTCTTCGGGTCATTGCTCGAGCAGGCGCGGTTTACGGAGCAAAATCTTATTCTGCCGCGATTGAACAATCCGGCCGGGCTGACCAATTTTCGCTTTGGGGTGGCGATACGCGCGCCGCTTTTCGATCAGTTTCAGTCGACGACACGGATTCGGCAGGCGCGAATCCGGACAGAGCAGGCCGATGAGCGGACGGAGATGGTTCGGCAGCGGATTCGATTCGAGGTTGTTCGTGGCTACTATGGTCTGGTGCTGGCAACGGTACGGAAGAGGGTGGCGGACGAGTCTGTCGGTTTGGCGGCGGCCGATGTGAAGGTGAGTCGTGATCGTGTAGAGGCGGGGATGGCAGTCGTCTCTGACCTGCTCGCGGCGGAGGTCCAACTGGCGGAGATGGTCCAGCAGCAGGTTGAGGCGGCGGGTGAGCTGGTGACGGCACGGGCCGGGCTAAACACGGCGCTTGGAATAGCGATCGATACACCGCAGGGAGTGGCTGGAGAGTTGGTTGGGAAGAGATTTGAGCCGGGGGAAGAGGCACAGTTGCTGCGCGAGGCGCTCGAGCATCGGCCGGATCTCCGGCAGGCGGGGCTGGCGGTAGAGTCTGGTGTGGCGGGGGTGAAGGGGGCGCGGAGTGAGTATCTGCCGCGGGTCGACCTCTTCGCCAATTTTGGCGCGAGTCGGAACAACTGGATGAACGGTAGCAGCGACTACACGGTTGGGGCGAGTCTGACCTTCAATCTGGTCGATGCGGGGCGAAATGGGCGAATTGCTCAGGCGCGGGCAGCGAATGGAATGATGGTCGCGGAGCAGGAGAATCTGCTCAACCAGATTCGGTTCGAGGTGGTGCGGGCGCGTCAGCAGTACCTGACGGCAAGGGAGCGGACAGAGGTTGCGGAGCGGATGATCAGGCAGGCGACGGAGGCGGTCCGGATCGTTCAGGATCGTTATCGCGAGGGGTTGACGACGATGACAGAGGTGCTGCGTGCGCAGACGACGCTCGGCCGGGCGCGCATGATGGTGCTGGCGGCGCGTTACGATTGCTACATTGGCTATGCGCAATTGTTGCTGATGACGGGGCGACTGACCGATGTGCAGCCGTTCGTCTCCTGAGCGGTGGCCATAAATGAACCAGGACCTTGAATGGACAATGAATAAATAGGGTAAGGGGATTGGATAGGGCTGGACAAGACCATGCAGTAGACCGGGCAGTAGACCGGGCAGTAGACCGGGCAATAATGGATGGAATCATGAAAAAAAGAGTCTTCGATGGATCGATGCTGAGACAGACCGGGGTCGTCACAATTCTGATGATGTTGCTGGCGGGCCTCCTGACGGGATGTGGTGGAAAGACTCCGCCGGCGGGGGAGAGCTCGACCAGTGAGAGTATGGTCGTGAGCGGGGTAAGGACGGAGATGGCGAAGGTGGAGTCTGTGGCGGAAAATTTTGAGGCGGTGGGGGTGGTACGAGCCCGAACCTCGACGGTCATCTCGTCAAAAGTGGTTGGGACGATCACCGCGCTTCGTGTTCACGAGGGTGATCGTGTCCGCGCGGGGCAGGTACTGATCGAGATTGAGAACCGGGATGCGCGGGTGCAGGTCGATAAGGCGCAGGCAGGTTTGCGCGAGGCGCAGAGTTCGATCGACGAGCTCGACCGTAACCTCAAGGCGGCCGTGGCGGCAAGGACGGCGGCAGAGGCGAATCGGCGGCTGGCGGAGGCGACGCTCAGGCGTTACCAGATGTTGCGCGAGCGAAAGTCGGTCAGTGATCAGGAGTTTGAAGAGGTGGAAGCACGGGCGCAGGTTGCCGTCGCCGAGGTCGATCGGGCGGAGAAGATGCGCCAGGTGGTCGAGGCGCGACGCCAGATGATCGAGGCACGGATTGATCAGGCGAAGGCAGACGTTGCCGGCGCGCTGGTCTATGCTGGCTATGCGCGGATCACCTCCCCTGTCGATGGGGTCGTGACGGTGAAGTCGGTCGACATCGGCGCCCTGGCCGCACCGGGAGCGCCGCTCCTGACAGTTGAGGGTGGCGGAAACTTCCGCCTCGAAGCGGCGGTCGAGGAGTCACGGATTGGGAAGGTTGCCCTCGGCGCGACGGCGCAGGTGAAGGTTGATGCGGTTGGCGGGGCAGTGCTGCCGGGCAGGGTGGCCGAGATCGTTCCGACGGCCGATCCGGGAAGCCGTACCTTCACGGTGCGGATCGACCTGCCGGTCAATGCGGCGCTCCGATCGGGGCAGTATGGCAAGGCGGCCTTCGCCTCCGGCGAGCGTGAAGCACTGCTGGTGAGCGCGGCGGCGATCGTTAGCCGTGGTCAGTTGACCGGAGTCTATGTTGTCGACGAAAAGGGTGTTGTTCATCTGCGCCTCGTCACTCTGGGCCGAGAGTCTGGTGCGCGGGTTGAGGTTCTCTCCGGTCTGAAAGGTGGCGAGAAGCTGGTTGCCGAATCTTCACGGATCGAGCGGGAAGGGGTACAGATCAAATGAAAGGGACAGGATTTGCCGGGAGACTGGCGCATACCTTCATTAATTCGAAGCTGACGCCGCTGATAATTGCCGCTTCGATCCTGCTCGGAATTGGCGCGGTAGTTCATTTGCCGCGCGAGGAAGAGCCACAGATCATCGTCCCGATGATCGACGTCATGGTGCAGATGCCGGGCGCATCGGCACGCGAGGTTGAAGAGCGTGTGACGCGGCCGATGGAGAAGCTGCTCTGGGAGGTGCCGGGTGTCGAGTATGTCTACACGACATCTTCGCCCGGGAGGTCGATTGCGATTGTCCGATTCTTCGTCGGTCAGAACGAAGAGGACGCGATCGTCCGGCTCAATCAGAAGATGATGGGGAACCTCGAACTGGTTCCACCCGGCGCGACGCCGCCGCTGATCAAGCCGCGCTCGATCGACGATGTCCCGATTCTGGCGCTGACGCTCTCCAGCCGTACTTATGACCACTACACTTTGCGGCAGGTCGCGGCGCAGATCCACGATCAGATCAAGGAGGTCACCGATGTCTCTGAGGTGAAGATCATCGGTGGACAGCGGCGGCAGTTGCGGGTCATTCTCGACGATGCGCGAATGGCGGTCGCGGCTGTCGCGCCGGCGGCGATCATTCCGCTGCTCGAGAGGGCAAACCGGAAGGTTCAGGCTGGAAGTTTTGCGACCGGGAACCGCGAATTTCTGATCGAGAGTGGCGGCTTCCTGACGACGCCCGAGGATATTGGTCGGGTGGTGGTCGGAGCTTCCAACCAGCACCCGGTCTATCTGCGTGATGTCGCACGGATCGAAGACGGACCGGAGGAGCCGGCAGACTATGTCAGTTTTGCGACCGGAGCGGGGGGAGCGGGGACGACCGGATCTGAACCCGCAGTGACCATCTCGGTGGCGAAGCGGAAAGGGAAGAACGCGATCGAGATTGCAGATCGTGTGCTGGAGAAGGTCGAGGGGCTCAAAGGCAGGCTCATCCCGGCCGAGGTGACGGTGACGCCGACACGCAATTATGGCGAGACGGCAAGCGAGAAGTCGAACGAACTGCTTCTGCACATGCTGATCGCGATCATCTCTGTGGCGCTGCTGATCTGGCTGACACTTGGATTCCGCGAATCCGGGATTGTCGCGATCGCGATTCCGGTGACGCTGGCACTGACGCTGACGGTCTTTTACCTTTACGGCTACACCCTCAACCGGATCACCCTCTTTGCGTTGATCTTCTCGATCGGCATACTGGTCGATGACGCGATTGTCGTTGTCGAAAATATTGCGCGCCACTACCATCTGCCAGGAAATCGCGGCCGCCCGATCGTCAAAATTGCCGTCGAAGCGGTCGACGAGGTTGGGAATCCGACGATCCTCGCGACCTTCGCCGTGATTGCCGCGATACTGCCAATGGCCTTCGTTAGCGGGCTCATGGGGCCGTACATGCGCCCGATTCCGATCGGTGCCTCGGCGGCGATGATCTTCTCGCTGCTCGTCGCCTTCATCGTTACGCCGTGGGCGAGCCTCCGCTTTCTGAAGCGTGTTGACAGCCATGGCGACCACACAGAGCAGGTCGAGGGGCGGGCGACCCAACTTTACCGCAGCTTCATGACACGGCTGATCCGCGACCGGAAATGGCGGATTGGTTTTCTCTCCCTGGTTGTCATTCTGCTGCTCGGTTCTGTCTCCCTCTTTGCCTTCCGTGCCGTGCGAGTAAAGATGCTCCCCTTCGACAATAAGAGCGAATTTCAGGTGATCATCGATACCCCGGAGGGCACGACGCTTGAGGAGACCGCCGCGCTGACGCGCGAGATCGGGGACTCGCTTGGCAAGGTTCCGGAGGTTGTCGACTATCAGATGTATGTCGGAACCGCCTCGCCATTCAACTTCAATGGACTCGTTCGCCATTACTATCTGCGTCAGGGGCCGAATGTTGCCGACATCCAGGTCAATCTGCTTCCGAAGGGTGAGCGTGATGCGCAGAGCCACGAGATTGCAAAGCGCGTCCGGCCGATGATCCAGCAGATCGCGAAAAAATACGCCGCGCGCGTCAAGGTATCCGAGGTGCCACCCGGCCCGCCGGTCCTTCAGACGCTTGTCGCCGAAGTCTATGGTCCGGACTATGATCGCCAGATTGAGATCGCAAAGCAGATCCGTGACATCTTCGATCAGACGGAAGGCGTCGTCGATGTCGACTGGTATGTCGAGGACGATCAGACGAAGTATCGCTTCGAGGTCGATCAGGAGAAGGCGGCACTAAATGGCATCGCGACCGATCAGATTGCGACGACACTGCGAATCGCCGTCGATGGACTGCCGGTCGGGCTTGCGCATCGGTCTGGCCTTAAACCCGAGCTTAAACCCGAGCTTAAAGAGGATCTGCCGATCGTTCTTCAGATGGCGCGAGCAGACCGTTCGAGCCTCGATGATCTGAAGCGAATCCGGGTCGCCGGGCAGCGTGGCAATCTCGTCCCGCTCTCCGAACTGGTCCGGATTGTCGAGGAGAAGAACGAGAAGAGCATCTACCACAAGAACCTCATGCCTGTCGTCTACATCACAGGCGATGTCGCCGGCAGCGAGGAGAGTCCTGTCTATGCGATCCTTAAACTGAATGAAGCGGTTGATCGCCTGAAACTGCCGGAAGGTTACAAGCTGGAGCGTTACGTTGCCTCACAGCCCTTCAGCAGTGAGCGGTACGCGATGAAGTGGGACGGCGAGTGGCACATTACATACGAGGTATTTCGTGATCTCGGCCTCGCCTTTGCTGCCGTGCTGATCCTGATCTACATTCTGGTCGTTGGCTGGTTCCAGTCCTTCAGGACACCCTTCACGATCATGGCGGCGATCCCGTTCTCACTGGTCGGTATTCTGCCGGCACACTGGATGATGGGGGCCTTCTTCACTGCAACCTCGATGATCGGGTTCATTGCCGGCGCCGGAATCGTCGTTCGGAATTCGATCATTCTTGTCGATTTTGTCGAACTGCGGTTGAAGCAGGGAATGCCACTCGCCGAGGCGGTGATCGATGCCGGGGCGGTGCGATTCCGGCCGATGGTCCTGACGGCGGCGGCAGTTGTCGTCGGGGCGGTCGTCATCCTCTTCGATCCAATCTTCCAGGGGCTCGCAATCTCGCTCATGGCGGGCGAGGTGGCCTCGCTTCTGCTCTCACGCGTCACGGTTCCGATACTCTATTATTTGAGTGAACGTAAAAGACATTCTGTCGAGGAGTCATTATGACCAGAATTACACTATTGTTGATTGCGCTTCTCGTCCCCGGCGCGACCATCCTGGGGCAGGGAAATGAGCCGGGCCATCAGGCCGGCCATCAGGACAGCCATCAAAAAGACATGCAGACGATCCATGCCCTCTTCAGCGATCACCAGAAGATTGCGCGGACGGTCAAGGTGATCGATGGCGGGTTCGAGTCTGTGACCGAGTCCGATGATCCGAAGGTACAGTCACTGATCACTGCTCACGCCGTGGCGATGAAGGAGAGGCTCGTCAAGGGGCAGCCGATCAGAATGTGGGATCCGCTCTTTGCTGCGCTCTTTGAACATGCGGCAAAGATCAGCATCGAGGTAATTCCAATCGCAAAAGGCGTTCGAATCGTCGAGACGTCGAAGGATCCATACGTCATAAAACTGATCCAGTCACACGCGGCAGGGGTTTCGGAGTTCGTCAAAGAGGGCATGTCTGTCATGCACAAGTCCCATCCACTGCCACAGTAGAATTGGATTTACCAGACGATGTCGCCGGTAAGTCAGGATGGGACCAGCAAGCCAAACAGCGCCGATCGGTCCCATCCCACTATCCCAGAATCTCCTTTACCGCCTTCAGCAGCGTCTCGGTTGTAAACGGTTTCGGCAGAAATAGTTTTGCGCCGGCCCGTGTCGCTTCGTGGATATTGGCGTCGGCCATCACTCCGCTGCAGGCGATTATCTTCGCCAGTGGATTCAGTTTGAGTAACGCCCGGATAGTCGCCGGGCCATCCATGACCGGCATCATCAGATCGGTGATCACCGCGCTGATCTCATCCTTTCTCACAGCATAAGCCGCAATCGCCTCGACCCCGTCGCTGGCCGTCAGTACGCGATAACCAAAGCTTTCGAGCGCACCTTTCGTAATCTCGAGGATCGACTCCTCATCATCGACGACCAGTATCAGTTCACCGTGGCCACTCGGGATTATCGAGTAGCTCCGCTGCGACTCCGCTGATTTCGAATCCACGAGTGCCGGCAGGAAGATGCGGAAGACGGTTCCTTCGCCCGGTTCGCTCTGCAGATCGATGAAGCCCTCGTGACCCTGGATTATCCCCTGCACCGTCGAGAGGCCGAGCCCGGTCCCCTTGCCCTGCTCCTTGGTCGTGAAGAATGGCTCGAAGACGCGCGCGAGGTTCTCCGGCACAATCCCCTCACCGTTGTCGGCGACCGTAATGACGACGTAACGCCCAATCCGCGCCCCGAGATGTTCGCGCACTCCCTCCTCATCGAGGATCCGATTTTCGATGCCAATCGTTAGTTTGCCGCCAAACGTCATCGCGTCTCGCGCGTTGAGCGCAAGGTTGATCAGCACCTGGTGAAGCTGTGTTGCATCACCAAGAACCTGCCACACCTCACCATCCACCGCCGATATGATCTGGATCGATTTCGGGAAAGTCTCGCGAAGAACCTTGACGATCTCCTTGACGAGCGGCCCGAGCAGCAGCGGCATCCGTTCCCCCTGCGAACCACGCGCGAAGAGGAGCACCTGACGGATCATGTCCGCCCCACGCTCGACATTGCCGTGCATGATCGAGAGCCAGCGCTGGGAATTCTGGTCCGGATTGTTCATCTGCAGCAACTGAATCGCCATCAGCACCGGGGCCAGTACATTATTCAGATCGTGCGCAATTCCGCCGGCCAGCGTGCCGAGACTTTCGAGACGCTGCGCACGAAGAAATTGTGTCTCAAGTCGCTTCTTCTCCGTAATGTCCTGGGCTGTTCCAAGCAGTGAGATCGGCGTTCCCGTCTCGTCCTGATCGAAGACCAGTTCCGAGATGCAGAGCCAGCACCAGTGACCATTCTGGTGGCGAACCCTCAGCTCGACGTCGACCTTCTCGCCTGGGCGCGTCGCAAGCAGCCGTTCAAGCGACTGCTGCCAGACAATGATATCGTCCGGATGGACCAGCTCGATAAATTTGCCCGCCGCTAACCGCAGAACCTCCTCCGGATGATATCCGAGGATGTCGAGAATCCGTCGATTGAGATAGAGAAATCGCCGCTGCCGCAGGTCGTAAAGGTAGATAATATTTGGAGTCGCGTCGGCAATCGACTGGATCAGGTGTTGCTGATCGCGCAGTGCAACCTTGCTCTCACGCAGCGCCTCCTCATCGCGCAATCGGCTGGTGATGTCGCGCATGAATACGGTGTAGAGCGTCTCACCATTCACTTCGAGCGGAGAGATGGAGGCTTCGATCGGAAACTCTTCACCATTTGAGCGCAGGCCATAGATGTGACCTGGAAGATTCATCGGAGAATTGTTTCTCGAGTGCGCTCTGAATTTTTCGACGCGGTCACGATGCATATCCCGGAAGCGCGGGGGAATGAGCTGCTCGATCGGTTGGTCGAGAATCTCTGCCGCTGGCCGCCTGAACATCTTCTCGGCCGCCGAGTTGAAGACTCTGACCCGTTGTCGCCGGTCGACCGTGATCATGGCGTCGAGGGCCGATCCGATTATCCCCCCAAGCAGTTGCTGATTCTCGTGGAATGACCGCTCGACCTTCTTCAACCCGGTTACATTGTAGCGTGTAACAAAGATGCTGTCGGGGAAGGCACCCGGGAAGCCGCCCGGGAATTCTGGGGTTCGGGCTCCCGAACCGCGATGCCACGCCGCCGCGGACAGCAGGTACCATTCCGTTCGCTGCTCGCTGATAGTTTCATACTCAAAGAGGAAACTCTCCTGCCGACCGCTCAGGACACGCTCGATCCCCTCGATTGCTCCCTGGAGTCTGGGCGCGTCCTCTTCCCGCAACAGTTCCAGATAGTCACGGCCGACCACGCTTCGCGGTTCGGTCTGATCGGCCAATCGTCCACTCTCCCGACGCTGCCAGCAATCGTTGACCTCGAGGATTCTCCCCTCACGATCGAGAATCGCCACCTCCGCGTCGAGGCTTTTCACCACCTCGTCGTGGAGATTCTCATCCCACAACCGGTGCGAAAAGTCTTTGGACTGGCTCGAATTTATCATCTCAACCTCTGCCGATGCTCCAACAATGTCGGCCCCTCCCGTGTCTGAATTTGCGTGGTTTTTCGCAGATGACTGCAAAAAGGATGATCGCAATGCTGGTAATGCAATAAGTATGCCAGTCAGTATCGCTGGTTCGCCTTGCTAAGCCGTTGATAATAAAGGTGAAATCATCTACCACCTCAACTGCCCCCGGTCTCCACCGGTGACTTTACGCAATTGGCAGTAATTGCCTGCGGGAAAATTCTCAGTCACTCCCGCCGCCGTCACCATGTGTGGACAGCTCGATCCGGAAAAAGGTGGAATGGCGTCAACCGTGGATGTCAGGCCCTGAGGTAGGCTGGCGGGGGGAAGGTTGGGTGATTGAGTAGTAAAGTATTGCTCAGCAATGGTTTGCGAGCCCCGGCCTTGTCGTGCCGCAGTATTGGCGCGTAACTTGCATTACAAACTGCGAGCGGTGATGACAGCGTGTCATTCAACCTCTCACAGCAGATCAACCGGAGATACAAGATGACTTTCGAACGAATCAGAGCATTTATTACGGATGAGGCGGGACAGAGCGTCGTCGAGTACTCTCTCCTCCTGACCATGATCGGCGTCTCAACCGTCTTTATGGCCACCATCATGGGAATCAGCGTCAGTCGCATCATCGGAATCTCCACCCTCACCGTCGAGCATTACAACGAACTGACAGTCGATTATTCCGGTAACCACTGAACCCAAAACTCCACCCCACGCCTTGCCGCATCCAGCTGAAAACTATCGCTGGAACGGCTTCGATTTCTTACGCCAACCCCGTTCCGTCAGCCGCTGCAGGTGCTGGTAGGAGAGGCGCGCCGAATCGTCCGTCGACTTCAATTTTGAACTTATCAGCCCAAGCGCGACAGGCACCATCAAATAATGGAGCTTCCCACCCGCCGACTCATAAATATAAGACAACGTCATCATCGTCCACTGCCAGAATGATCCCGCCCGAACCGTTCCTGCCCCTTCAACCAGCCCGACATACCGCGCTCCAAGCAGATAGAGCGGCTCGAAATTGAGCAAGGCGAAGATCAGCAATCCGGCGTAGAAGTTGGCCAGGATCGATAACTCGTCCTTCCACCACGCAACCAGCAATGAAAAGAAGATAATTGTCGTGATGACCAGGATCGTTGTCGGCGAAAATATCGGCTGAACCGAACTGACCGGCTGCGTCTTCGTCAGCTGTCCGGTGAAGACCGCGAGACTCAGCACCAGACACGCGAAGAGAAGATATGGCACCCACTCCTTTAACCGTGCCCGCGATGTCCGCAGATCCGCGAACCAGAGCGCCATCAGTCCGCAGACTCCACCTTCCAGAATCCCCTGGAGCAGGGGACCGTAAACGTGTGGCACGACCCGACCAAAAAGCGAGAACGCGTAGCCAGGTCCGCGAAGCCCCCCAGCCTGCAAGACATACTCCATCCCGGCCATCAGCAGGGACCTGCTCAGAAATATTATGAGATGGCGACTCTCCCGCGCGGCGCTCATCTTGTAGAAAGTGATCAGCAGCCCCGTGAGTACCAGAATCAGTCGCGTCTCATAGAAGCCAGTGTGGTCAAATGTTCCAACGATAACAAATTCCATGGTTGTCCATTAGTTTTCGACGTTGGCGCCTCCAACATCTTCACTCTTCAATATTTCTATTTAAATAACTTCAGCTTCAGGATCTTTTATTGGGGATTCAATCTTGCTAGATCTCTGGCTGGCCAGATCTCCGGCTGGTCAGATCTCCGACTGGTCAGGGTCACGCCCCAGCGAGCGGCAACTCAGCCCAGGCCACAAAACGGGATTGTACCCCGCCTTCGATCAAAGCCCAAAGGCCTTTCGGAACTCATCCCCAGGCCGACCATTTTCACAGCCGCCCGGTCAGGGCTATCGCGCCTGACCAGATGCTCTCCGGATTCGCTTATCGTCACGCTGGAGACGCTCATCTACCCTGGCGACTGGAGCCAGCGGGAGAGACGTTATGGGTGGGGGCGGTGAGTCGGGATTCAAATAGCTGATATTTTCCTCCAGTTCATTAAAAATTCTCCAATCGTAAAATTTTCTGATCCTTTTTATGAATCAAAGACGCTTTTATAGTCGGAAGAAAAAATTTGCTTGTAATACTTAGAAAACCGGTTGAGCAGTTCAATTAGAGTTAATTTACCAAGTCAGGGAGAGAATCATTGGGTTCGCGATCGTTGGCAGATATTCAAGGGAATCTCACAAAAGTGCTCCGAATCGTCGATGGCCGGAATTAGCAGCCGGCAGTGGTGATCTTCGACAGCTGAACATCGCAGTCAACACCGGAAAGTGGTGCTCGTGCGGGCTACGATGGTTCCGAACGGCGGAAGGGATGTCACCGATATCCCT
>JBEIMN010000010.1:0-16820 GCA_040378705.1 Acidobacteriota bacterium | reverse complement strand
GGCACAATTCGGCGGTGTCTATCTGGTAACGGCGGAGATTCTGGCAGTGACGAGCGTCATCATTCTGGCGACGCGACTCAGGAACCGGGCGATCGGTCGGGCGGCAGTCGCGCTTGGAATGGTCGCTTCGCTCCTCTATTTCCTTCCGGCCGCGGCGGAGCCGATCAAGGGCGCGGCGGGGGCGCTGGTCTCAGTTGTTGGTATCCAGCCGAACCTCTCGCCGGAATCGGCCGACGATCCGGTGCGGCTCGCAGAGGCACTCGAACAGAACATCCGGATGACGCGCGAGGCAATCGGGCGAAGTCCGGAAAAGAAGGTCGATCTGGCCATCTGGGCGGAATCGCCACTGACACTCTTTTACGACAATGATCCCGCCCTGCGAGAGAAGATCGAGTCACTGTCGACCGAGACTGGCAGCCACTTTCTGATCAACACGGTCGCCCGTGATGCCCAACGCTACTTCAACAGCGTCAACGCCATCTCTCCAGTCAACAAAGAAGATGGCCCGACCGCACGTCCGAATCTGAAGCGGTATGACAAGGTCCGCCTTGTTCCATTTGGCGAGTATGTCCCCTTCCGCGCAATTCTTGGGCGACTTGTCCCGACGATTACCGGAGACTTTACACCGGGAACCGAGGCGATAGTCAACCTGTTGCGCCTCGAGACCAGAAGGTCTGCACTTCTGACGACCGACAGCCTGACGGTCGACCCATCGATCGAGCGGACGACCAGCTTCGTTCGTGTTGGCAGCTTCATCTGTTACGAGGCTGCCTATCCGGACCTCATTCGGAAATTCGTGAAAGGCGGGGCGACACTCCTCGTCAATGTCTCAAACGATGCCTGGTTTGGAAACACTGCCGGTCCCCGCCAGCATCTCGCGCACGCACGGATGCGTGCAATCGAGACCGACCGTGATCTCATCCGCGTCACCAATAGTGGAATCAGCGCCCTCATCACCGCCGAGGGACAGGTTATCGATGAACTGCCGCAGTTCATCGCCGGAAGCCAGTTCTGGCAGGCCCAGGCCCGCCGGAATATCACGAGCTATGTTCGCTATGGTGACTGGTTCGCGATCTCATCTCTCTGCCTGACCATCCTGCTCGTTGCCGCCTCGGTCATTGTCCGCCGTCGAAGCTAATACAAGGCGGGCCCGAGGCTGGCCATTGCCGGAACCATCGTTACGACGCGCAATTTTTTACTCGTCGATCGTAAAATACGGACTGAATCAACAATTCCGGGAATTTTTGCTGTTTTTTATCGTCATTGACATTTAATTGTGGCTGCTCTAACTTGAAATATGATGTGTCAGTGAATTTTGATGAGAGTCTTCGAGTAAGGTCTTAGCTCCCGGAAAAGGTCTCTGGAAAAGGTCTCTGGAAAAAGGTCTTATGAACAAGCTCTTCGAATAAGCTCTTCGGAAAAGGTCTTCAAAGGAGGTCTTTATGGAAAAGGTACTGACTTTCTCAGATAGTGATCAATTCTATCACCAGCTCCTCGAGATGGAATCCCGCCGTGAGGAGTATCGACTCGACACGGGGGTCCTCGAAGTCAAAGCGCTTCCACTGCGATTGCTCAATCATGTTGGGATCGCAAAAGACGAGATCGCGCACCTGCAGCACAAGGCACTCGCCGAAAACGTCTGGTTTCACGAATACCTCGAGCCAGTCCTCGAAAAATTCAATCTGATGACGGGAAGATATCAGCCGGCGCGTGATTACGAGTTCACCGTCGAGACCGGCGATTACGAGACCATCAAATTCCACGGGCGACCGAAGGATCAGCTTCCGCTTTAATCGCAGTCAGAGCAGGCGCGGTCAGAGCAGGCGCGGTCGGAGCAGGCGCGGTCGGAGCAGGTAGAGGCTCGATTCCACCGCGAAATCGAGCCCCGAACCAGTGAGTCGAACCAGTGAGTCGAACCAGTGAATCTGGGAAAAGCCGAACGTAGGTTGTCTTCTCCGTTCGGCTTCTCCGTTTTAGGGGCGTTCAAGACTGACGGCCGCAGAGCTCTCAGCGTATTTTGCGATCCGTCTCCTGGAGCGCACTGCCAAAGGATCGCCCTCCCCATCTCACACCATCGATGAATTTGCCGACGGCCCCGACACGCGCCCCCTTGACCGGAACGCCACGCTGAGTGACAACCCAGAGCTTGCCCGTCTCATCGCTCAGTTCATAGGCGCCCTGCCCGAGTACCCCAAAGCTATTGGTAACTGTACCGTAGACCAGGACCTCTTTGCCGCGGTAGCGTGCGGGGTCTGCCTCGAGCCGACCGATATTGGTCTGCTGCGGACAGGCGGTTGTGATGATGGCCAACGCGAAGATCGCGGCCGCCATAATTGCTTTTCTCCTCATCGTCTCTCCTTAAAGCCTCTTTCGGAAGCCTCTTCCATATCGTCAATTATCCAAAGGGGATTTAACCGAATCGGATTATACCTCTTTTCCGATCCGATCAAATCACCGATAATCGGATTCATGTTAGAGCTTTCAAAACTTTATGCGATTACGGATCGCAGCCTGTCAAACTGCGATAACGTCGAGATCGTCCGGCTGATGCTGGCGGGAGGGGCGCGACTAATTCAGCTCCGTGACAAAGAGGCGACGGCGCGCGAGCTGTTCGATGATGCGCGGAAATGTCTGGCGATGACACGGGAGGTCGGCGGAAAGCTGATCATCAATGATCGTGTCGATGTCGCACTGACGGCGGACGCCGACGGAGTACATCTTGGCCAGGACGATCTGACGGTCGGGGAGGCACGTGAGATACTTGGTCCGGATAAGATCATCGGCATCTCGACTCACAATTCAGACCAGTTCAGGGCGGCACTCGAAACCTCCGCCGACTACATTGCAGTTGGTCCGATCTTTCCGACCACCAGCAAGGAGAATCCAGACCCGGTCGTCGGACTCGAACTGCTGCGCGAGGCGAGGGGGTTGACGGATCGGCCGCTGGTCGCAATCGGAGGCATCACGCTTGAGCGTGCAGAAGCGGTTCTTGCCGCCGGTGCAGAGAGCATCGCCGTAATCTCGGCACTCTATCCCTGCCCACCACTGCTTGGCGCTCTCGATCTCAGTTCACGGCCGGACATATCCGGCAGCGTGCGCCATTTCCTTGAAACTTTGACCGCGGGCAATAAATGAACAAGATCTCTCAGAATCTGGAGGACCGACTGGCATCCATCGTCGGTGCGGAGCACATCTCGACCGCTTCCGGGCTGATCACATCCTATTCGCAGGACGCGCTGAAGCAGGTCTTCTGCGCGGAGGCGATCGTCTTTCCACGCACGGCCGAAGAGATCGCGGCGATAATGAAGCTGGCGAACGAAGAGCATTTTTATGTCACGGTGAGAGGTGGTGGCGTCGGATACACGGGTGGAGCCGTGCCGGTCCGTGGCGGCATCGTCCTGGCGACCGACCGGATGAACCAGATTCTCGAGATCAACCAGTCCGATCTGCTCGCCGTCGTCGAACCCGGAGTAACAAACTACCAGTTACAACAGGCAGTCGAGGCGGTCGGCCTCTTCTATCCTCCGGATCCGGCGAGCTGGAAGGAGTCGTATATCGGCGGGAATATTGCCCTCAACGCCGGCGGGCCGCGCTGCGTCAAGTATGGCAATACGAAACAGTTCATCCTTGGCCTCGAATTCGTCACCCCGACGGGAGAGATCGTCGAGGCTGGAACGCGAACACCGAAGAACGCGACTGGCTTTCACCTTGAGAGCCTGCTCGTCGGCAGCGAGGGGATGCTCGGGATCATTACGCGCTGCATTCTCCGGCTGGTTCCCAAACCGGAAACCCGAAAAACGGCGCTTGCCATCTTCGCGACTGCACGCGATGCCTGCCAGTGCGTGGCCGACTTCTCGTCTTCAGGAATAGTGCCGGTCGCGCTGGAGTTGCTTGACCAGACATCGATCAACGCCATCGAAGACTACCAGCCATCCGGGCTGCCACGCCACGCCGGCGCGATGCTGATCATCGAGGTTGATGGGCTGCGCGAGGCGGTCGTGCGTGAAGCGGAGATCGTGCGTGAGATGTGCCGGAAGCACCGCGCAATCGAGTTTCGTGAGGCGGGAAATGAACTGGAAGCCGAGGCAATATGGGAACTCCGCCGGAAGATGTCGCCAGCGGTCGCCCGCACCGGAGTCATAAAACTTAATCAGGACGCGGTAATCCCCCGGTCTCGCATTCCGGAGATGCTCGACTTTCTGACGGAGCTTCACCACGAGACCGGTCTGTTGCTGCCGACCTTCGGTCACGCGGGTGACGGGAATCTGCACATCAACGTCATGCTTCCCGATCGCGAGGAGCGGACACGCCTGCTCGGCGCCGCAACCGTCCGTCGAATCTTTACCCGCGCTGTTGCTCTCGGCGGGACGCTCTCCGGGGAACACGGCGTCGGCTATGCCAAAGCCCCCTACCTCTCACTCGCGCTCTCTGAGTCGACAATCGGAGTCATGAAGCTGATCAAGCAGGCTCTCGATCCCAATGGTATTCTCAATCCGGGAAAACTTTTCGAGACTCCGATACCTGCGCACGAAGTCGGCTTCGTCGAGGCCGATCAGGGTTGCTGCTGACCCGTCGACACGCTGTCGAGCGCTCGAACGTCTCGATAATATCTGAAGATTGGCCTCACATCCTGATCGGAATCGGCATGAAGCAGAGGATAAAGACGATCAGGCCGATCAGCGCAATCAGCGTTCTGGGAAGCCCGATCGGCTCTTCGGCGTCGAGAACCGGTGGATGGCCGGCACGCAGCATGAAGGTCAGAATCAGAACCCAGACCACCCAATTCCAGTTTCCATTACGCAGCGAAACCAGCGCCAGTCCGATCACTGCCAGATATGAGAGCAGCCCGACAATCCGGTTCCCTCTCGCGCCAAAAACCGCATAGGTGACGTGACCGCCGTCAAGCTGCCCGACCGGCAGCAGATTGAGCGAGGTCATGAGCGTCCCGACCCAGGCCGCCCACATAACCGGGTTGAGCTCAACCATCTCCGGCAGACTGAACAGCCATTCAAAAAATTTGAAGAGGAGCGGACTCTCGAAATAGACCAGCCCTTCGGTCGCCTCGACCGGCGCTGCCGGAACCGCGAAATAGTGCGCGATCAGCGCCGCTGGCAGAATGAAGACAAACCCGGCCAGCGGGCCGGCGATGCCGATGTCGAAGAGTGCGCGGCGATTTGGAATCGGCGACTTGATGCGGATGAAAGCCCCAAAACTGCCGACCGGAGGCAGTGGCACCGGAATGAAATATGGCAAGGTTGCCGAGACTCCATACCACCGACAGGCGATGTAGTGGCCCATCTCGTGCGCCGTCAGGATGGTGACCAATGAAAAGGAGTAGAGCATTCCCGAACCGAGGGTCATCGCGAATGAGTCGCCTTCACGATAAAACCAGAGCGCGCCAACGCCGGTGGTAGTGAGGATCGTCAGCACGAAGAGAATCGTATGGACAAACTGTTGTCGGGCAGTGAGCGGTTCCTCGACCACCGCTGGCGGAACATAAGGAGTCCACGAAAGGTCGTCTGGCTGCTCGTCGGACTGCGGTGCCAGGCGATGGACGATCGTCTGGTAGCCCTGCGGTTCAGTTAAGCGTTCCCCAAAGTCCGGATTTGGCTCCGGATTTGATTCCGGGTCTGGCTCTGGGCCTCGCTCCGAATTTGGCTCCGAATTTGGCTCCGGCTCGGGCAACGTCGATGGTGAGGGAATAGTTGGATCCATTTTAATGACTGAAAATTTAATAACTGAAAGTAGGGGGGGACTCGTTCGTGGTCAGCCGGTCATTTCTTGAAGAGCTTATCGAAGGCTGAGCGAACGTCGTCTGGCTTGACGCTCTGTTTGCCACCCCGGGCGGTTAGTGGAACATCCCGATTGGGCGAGAAATAGTCGCAGAAGTTGGCGCGCCCCTTCTCCCTGACATAGTCTGCCTGCGATTCCCTGCACTGCTTACTCTTGCCCGGATCAAAAAATCGGCAATTCTGGCAGGAATGAAGGTCGTGCCGACAGTGCGGGCACTCATCCGTGCGGTTGATCGTTCCGATCACCTGCACCTCTCGTCCACATTGATGACAGATCATGATATTTTCCGATACTGGCTGACGATACCACTGCCAATAAAACTTATCGAGAAAAACGGTCCGATCTGCCGCCGTGACTTTTCACCACTGGGAGACGACCGGTAAAATAGTTTCCGAAGGCTATCATACTGCCTGATCGCCAGCGATGCTAGCACAGCCTGCAAATCGGCGGCAAGGATCGCGCCACTGCGTCAGGCGTGCTCTTCAGCCATTACTCGCGCCACCCCTCAATTCAGCTTCAGTCAATTGGAGGAGGTACCGCGAATGAACCAGATTGCCACACTCGAAGACGCCATCATTGCCAAATACCAGCTTGAGCGATTCATGCTCGACTCTCCACAGGGGTGGCTGGGTTCGGGTAAGCGGATATTTGCACGGCTCCCGCCGGCACAGCTTGAGTGGTCGGTCGAATGGGGCAAGCTGATTCTGAGCTGGTGGGACGATTCGCAATCACAGAGCCTGCGGATTGTCGGTTATGCGATCGAGCAGAGCCGGATCGTTCTGCAGGGGAAGCGTGGGCTTATGACGGAACCGATCCGACTGGTCTTCGATCGGCAGATCGGCGACGAGACGGCGGCGTTCGAGATTCCACCGGAGCGACTCACCGAGCGGCGCGTCTGGTATGGTCATCTTCTCGCCCGGCTGATCCGCGAACAGATCCCGGCGGTGCGCGTCCGGCATCATTCGACCGGCACCGATCACCACCACCGTGTTCCCGGGCGCTACGCAAGGATGGTGCTGTCACGGAGGGGGGAGACGATCCTGGCGATCGGGGTCAGCGCGGGAGAGGCTACCACGGTCATCGACGGGATCACTGCCGCCGGCCTCGTCTGGTTCGAGAACTACAATCTCGAACGAAACACGGCGCGTCAGGCACGGCAACTCTGGTTTTTCCTGCCACGGGACCACTCACTGACGGCAATGGAGCGGCTTCCACTCCTGAAGACTGGCGCCGGAACGGCAGGATTTGGATGTTACGAAGTCGATGAGATCCGGCATGAAATCAGACAGCTTCAGCCAGTGGCACAGATGGAGCTGCTCTCATCATATCCGCGTGAGCTGCTCTGGCCGGCAGAGACGGAGAGTCTCGACCGGGTGGGCGCTGAATTACATCGCCGAATACTCTCACTTGCTCCGGAGCTGATCGAAACCCGCTACCGTCCTGGCGGGCTTATCAGCTATGCCATCAACGGGCTCGAGTTTGCAAGATTGCCGATCAACGACCACCTCTCAGCCAATTTCGGGGTCGCCGGTGATCCCTTTCCCCGTGATCCACGCCAACGCAGTCCATTCGGCACCCCTCTCGATGAACGGACCATGCCGGAGCTGCGCCGGCTGGTCGAAAGGCTGATCGCCAACCGAAACGGCACGGCGCGCGAGCACCGCCACCCCTTCTACCGCCTCCGCACAGAGGCCTGGCTGGAATCATTACTACGCCGTGACATCCGCCGCCTCGATCCGGAGCTCGATCCACGCTTCGTCTATTCGCAGATTCCGACCTGGCACGCCGATCAGCGATCGGTCATCGACCTGCTCAGCGTCAAACGCGACGGCCCGGATCGCGGTCGGATGGTGGTGATCGAGATCAAGGCCGCCGAAGACCTGCAACTTCCCATTCAGGGTCTCGACTACTGGCTGCGGGTCGAGCAGGCACGCGCCCGCGGTGAGTTCGCCCGCCGGCGGCTCTTCGACGGTGTGCGGCTTGCCGACCGCTCCCCCCTGCTCTATCTGGTCGCCCCCCGGCTCCGCTTCCACCGAAATTTCACGATTATCGCCCGCTGCCTCAATCCGGAGATTGCCGCCTACAGAGTTGGCCTCAACGCAAACTGGCGCGAGGGGATTCGTGTCCATTCGATGGAGTTGCTACAGTCGCTCTGACAAACTAAACTGCACTCTATTTTTGCGGAGAGAAGCGATGAATCGCCGGCTCTCTCCGCGCTTCGCCGCCTTCTACGGTCGCACTTCGAGCCGGTTCCATTTACGGCGAAGGGATCGAGGGCGGGCTTCACTTTGGAGATGGTAATGGCTGACGGAATTCTGATTATCGACAAACCGCCTGAATGGAGCTCGCACGATGTCGTGGCGAAAATGCGCGGCATCCTGAAGACACGGCGGATCGGCCATACAGGCACACTCGACCCATTCGCAACCGGGGTTCTCGTCGTCTGCATCAACCGCGCAACCCGGCTCGTTCAGTTTCTCAATGGCCACGAAAAGGAGTATATCGCGACGGTTCGCCTCGGCGTCCAGACCGATACCGGCGATCTGACCGGTCAGCCGCTCGGGGAACCAATCGACGCACTCTCGGTCACCGAGGCCGATATCACCGCCGCGCTCGACCATTTTCGCGGTTCAATCACCCAGATCCCACCAATGTATTCGGCAAAAAAGATCGGCGGCAAGCGTCTCTACGAACTGGCACGCGCCGGTAAAGAGATCGAACGCCCACCCATACACGTCACAATTCCACTCCTCGAACTCCTCGGGATTAATGAAGCTGGCGAAGAGGAGCTCGCGCGGAAGACTCTCGATGTCACGATCCGCGTCGTATGCACTGCCGGAACCTACATTCGAACACTGGCAGAAGATATCGGAAAACTGCTCTCAGTTGGAGCACACCTCACCACACTCCGCCGGACAAGGGCTGGAAATTGCCGAATCGAGGATGCCGTAACGCTTGGAGAATTGGCAGAGATTGTTCAGGAAGGAAGGCTCGGTGAGATTTTACGCCCGATGGCCAGTGTGCTCGACCTGCCGATGCTGACCGTCACCGTGGAGGAGAAGGAGTCGATCACCCACGGCCGGAAACTGAACCGACCAGGGCCGTGGGCAGATCTGACCCAGGTCGCCCTCGGCGATGGCGCGGGCGAACTGCTTGCCATCGCCGAGTACCTGGCAGAATCGGAGCTACTGAAGCCTCGCGTCGTCTTCTGTCAGAATAACGACTGAGCCATCCGTAACTTATCTGATCATTCCGTGTGGATCGATCACATATTTTCTTGCCGCTCCCTGATCGAAGTCACGATAACCCTGTGGGGCCTCGTCAAGGCTGATCATCGTCACATTGACCGCTTTCGCCGGGTGGACCTTTTCGTGGAGGATCGCCTTCATCAGCTGCCGGTTGTACCGCAGAACCGGGCACTGACCGGTGTGGAATGAGCAGGATTTTGCCCAGCCAAGACCGAAGCGGATCGAGAGGGCGCCGATCTTTGCCGCCGCATCGACTCCGCCCGGATCACCTGTCACATAGAGTCCCGGAATGCCGATCGAGCCGCCAGCACGCGAAATCTCCTGGAGTGAGTTGAGAACCGTCGCCGGACGCTCGACACCGGCATCCGCTCCGTGGCCACGCGCCTCGAAACCGACGCAGTCGACCGCACAATCAACCTCCGGTTCACCCAGAATCTCGGCGATCGCCTCGCCAAGGTTCGTCACCTTGCCGACATCGATCGTCTCACAGCCAAAGCTGCGAGCCTGCGCCAGCCGCTCAGGAATCATGTCACCGACGATCACCACCGCCGCGCCGAGCAGATGCGCGCTCGCCGCCGCTGCCAGTCCAACCGGCCCGGCCCCTGCGATGTAGACTGTCGTTCCCGGGCCAACCCCGGCCTGCACGCATCCGTGGTATCCGGTCGGGAAGATGTCCGAGAGAAGCGTCAGATCACGGATCTTCTCGAGAGCCTTCTCTTTGTTCGGGAACCTGATCAGATTGAAATCGGCGTAGGGAACCATGACATACTCTGCCTGACCGCCGACCCATCCGCCCATATCGACATAACCATAGGCGGCGCCCGGACGAGCCGGATTGACCGTCAGGCAGATTCCGGTCTTGCCCTCACGGCAGTTGCGGCACCGTCCACAGGCGATGTTGAACGGAACCGTGACCAGGTCTCCAACCTCAAGCATCTCGACATCGCTTCCCTTCTCGATGATCTCACCAGTGATCTCGTGCCCAAGGATCAGCCCCTGTGGAGCCGTCGTCCGGCCACGGACCATATGCTGATCCGAGCCGCAGATGTTGGTCGTCACAACCTTCAAAATCACCCCGTGAGGCGCATCCTTGCCTCCAAATGGATCGGTCTCACTTTTGGGCATCCTCAGTTTCGGGTATTCGATCGACTGGATCTCGACCTTGCCAGGCTCGATATATGCGACTCCACGATTTGTTGCCAAGGCATCTCTCCTTTTCTGGTTCAATCAATATGAATTAACAGGTTTGTAACCTGCCTGTTTTCGGTGATCGGACGTCTGATCAGACGACAATCGCGGCCATTTTCGCGGCAATAAAGCACCTGATCACCCAATTCTGGCTACGTGTTGCGAATAGTAAGCGGGTTCCGACATCATCGCAAGGATGTTGACGATTCCCGAAGGCTGGTAACTGAAAAAATCCGAAGTGTCACCGAAGTGCCAGCTCGTCAGAATCCGAGTGAACGACACCGGCCGCAATCATCGCACGGCCGCTTCTCGAGCAGGCATTCCTGACCGGCAATAACGGGCCACGACGCGAGCCCCGGCTCATCCTGGTGGCCAGACTCGACCAGCAGACGCTGAGAGTGGTGTGATTCATAAGCCGTCCCGACCCACGGTGAATGGTATTCGTGCGGTGATCGCGCCTTCGTCGACTCCTGAACATCAGCCGGCTGGCTGGCGACCACCTGACCCGGGGCCTGACCCGGGGCCTCACCCGGGGCCTCACCAATCGCGTCGATCAGGGCGCGTCGAACCATCTGCCGGATTGCCTCCGCCTGATCAATACTCATACCGCCCCTTCCAGATCAATCTCATCGACTATTCCGATGATCGCACTGTCGATCGCCGCCCCGGCCTGCCCGGTGACCGCACTCGACGCGGCAAAGCCGTCCTGGATGACCAACACCAGATCCCCCTCACCCGAATCGACCGAATCGAGGGCGAGCATCGAAGCCCCACGCGACGTCCCATCCGGATTTATCGGCTGAACCAGCATGATCCGCGTCCCCACGTAACGGGCATTTTTCTGTGTCGCAACCACATTTCCCATCACCCGCGCCAGTATCATCGCCCCTCACCCTTTCTCAGACTCCCCCTGCCGCTTGAACCACCCGACTGAACGTGATCCTCCGAATCGATGATCCCGACAATAGTGCAATCGGTCGGCACTTCACTGCCCTCAAAAGGGAAACTCGCCTCCTTGCCACGACACCAGAAGACAAGCTCGCCTATCCCTGAACCGACCGAGTCGACCGCCACCAACGGCCGCCCAGTCGCACGCAGCTCGGCGTCGAGCGACTGGATGATCAGCAACTTACGCGCCTCCAACCCACCATTCTTCACCGTCGAGACCACATTTCCAACTACACGCGCAATCTGCATAAAATAAAAATCGGCCGCTCTGTTTACTTATCCCAAGCCTGGATTTACCCTCAACCCCGTTTTCTTGTAAACGTCTGGTTGTAAACACCTGGTAATAATACCCGTTTCCGGCGCTTCCGGATAAGAAAAAGACCGGATAAGAAAAAGAGAAGATGGAAGAGTACACCGCATGGCTGAAAATTTCAGGGCAATAATCTTCGACTTCAACGGCGTCATCATCGATGACGAACCGCTCCACCTCGAACTGCTGCGCCAGGTTCTGCTCGAGGAAGGAATGACCTTCACCGAAAATGATTATCACGAAAAATATCTTGGCTGCGATGACCGTCGCTGCTTCCACCGCGCCCTGACCGATCACAACCGCCCAGGCGATGCCGCCAACTCGGAATATATCGAGTCACTGATCGCACGCAAGACCCGCTACTATCACAACTCCATCCGCGAAGAGAACCTGCTCTTTGCTGGAATCCCGGAACTGATCGCGCATCTTGCCTCCCAAGTCCCGCTCGCCATCGCCTCCGGCGCCCTCCGCGACGAGATCGAGGTCGCCCTGACACGCGGCAATATCCGCCAGCATTTCCACCTCATCGTGGCTTCCGAAGATGTAACGAGGTCAAAGCCAGACCCGGAAGGCTATCTTACCGCACTCAATGGACTGCAACTCGTCATCCCGGATCTCGCCCCAACCGAGTGCCTCGTCATCGAAGACTCAGTCGCCGGTGTCGAAGCCGCCAAAAGCGCCGGAATGCAGTGCCTTGCCGTAACGACCAGCTATCCTCCCGAAAAACTCCGGCGGGCTGATGCGATCGTTCCCCGGCTCTCCGATTGGCTCAGAATACCCTGATCGCGAGCAGCGTCAGATCGTCGTGCTGGTGGGCACTGTTCGTAAAATTATTGACTTCTCGCAACAACTTGTCGACAAGCGTCGAGGCTTTCAGATTTCGATTGCGAAGCAGAAAATCGAGGATCCGCTGCTCGCTGTATTCAACACGCTCGGGAAGCGGGGTATGTGCCTCCGGCAATCCGTCAGTGTAGAACAGGAGCAGGTCGCCACGCTCAAGGTGAATCGTCTCGCTCTTGAACTGCTGCTTATCAAAGACGCCCATCAGCAGACCACCCGTCTTCAACGCACGCCATTTGCCATTGGCACTGACCAGGAGCGGTGGGTTATGACCAGCGTTACAGTACTGGAGCGTCCGCGTCTCGGCATCGAGTACACCATAAACGAGGGTCAGCAGAAGCTGGCTGCCAAGATCACGATGGATTCTCAGATTTGCGTCGCGCAGTGCGCGCGAGGGGCCATGCGCCCGCCGCGAGACGCTCCGCAAAATACTCCGCGCGGCGGCCATCCCCATCGCCGCTCGAAGCCCCTTCCCGGCGACGTCACCAATCATCATGACCATCCGCTTGTCCGAAAGCGTCACATAATCATAGAAATCACCGCTCAGATTGAGCGCCGGCTCAAGTCGCGCCGCAATCTCGAAGCCCTTCAGATGCGGAGCCGTCGCCGGAATCATCGATCGCTGCACGTCACGCGCCATCAAAATCTCGCGCTCGAACTGCTTCTCACGATCTACACGCTCCTGATAGAGTCGCGCATTGACGATCGCAATGCTCAGATTGTTGGCGATATTCTCGAGCAGCCGCGCATGATACTCGTTGAACGCATTCTTTGAACCACTCTCGAGCGCGACCACCCCGATCACCTTGTCCTCATAGATCAAGGGGACGGCGATCTCCGCGCGTTGCCCCTGCCCGCGCCAGTTGTCGGTCACATAGTAGTCCGGATCACGCAGCACATCATTGACAATCTGAGTCTGACGGTCTCGCACCGCCCGCGCGACGATCCCGCGACCGATCGGGGTCCGCGTCTCACGGTCGCGCTTCCGAGCGCCATATCCCAGCTCAACGTGCCAGACAAACTCACCCCGCGGCTCGTCGATCAAACCAACCAGCAGAAATTCGTATTCGATCACCCGGTTGAGCAATGGCGCAATATGATTGAGCAGGTGATTCAGTTCGAGAATCGAGGTGATCTCATGACCAATTTCGATCAGCGTCCGCATCTCGCGCGTCCGCTGCCGAAGTTCATCGTAGATTCGCGCATGATCGAGCGCGACCGCTAACTGCTTGCCCAGCACATTCAGCACCCGCTCGTGATCGCGCGTAAAATAGTTCGGCTCTGAACTCTCGATCGTCAGCACCCCGACGATCTTGTTGTCACGGACCAGCGATAACGGAACCGCAATCTCCGACCGTGGCTTCTTCTCACCCTCGGTCTCGATCTCCAGATAGCGTGAGTCGAGGCGGACATCCCCGACCGTAATCGTCTGCCCCTCACGCACTGCCGCCGAGGCAATGCTTCGATCAAATGGAATCAGCTCATACTCGGCCATCTCGTCCGGCTTGAAGCCGATCGATTTCTTCCAGACCAACCCGCCTCGCTTCTCATCCACCAGAAAAAGGTTGAAGAATTTGAAGTCGATTACTTCACGAAGCCGATGCGCAACGCGGTCGATCAACTCATCCAGGTCGAGGATCGAGATGAACTCGATACTCAGTTCATTGATCAGACTCTGCAGTCGCTGCGTCGATCGATCAACCGCCCCGGCAGGATCTTCGGAATATTGTGAAGAAGAAGAGGTCATAGAAATTGTCCGGCAGATCGTCATCCGTTACTCTGCCCAGTTACACATTAATATCCCAATCAATGAAGAGACTTTATCACGTCCAGAACCTCGTCGTCAGATGGTCGGAAGAGTGGGAATACAACCTTGCGATAACGAACGATTCCATCTGAGTCGATCACGACCACGCCCCGTCGCACGCCAAGAAAGTTGCTCATCTCATAGGCCTGGACAACCAGCCCCTCCGCGTCGACAAGCAGTGGAAAGGGAAACTGATGATTGGCAATGAAGCGCCGATGCTTCTCGACCGAGTCGGTATTGATGCCAACAATCTCCGCACCAGTCCGTCGATAATCTTCCCAATGGTCACGAACACTGCAGAGCTGCCTCGTACAGACCGGCGTCTCATCCCCGGGATAGAAGAACAGAACGACTGGCTGTCCACGAAATGCACTCAATCGCCAGCGATCGGTGCCGTCTGCCCGCACCACCGGGAGATCTATCTCCGGCGCTTCCTGACCCGGATGAGCCCCGCTCGATTCTCTCATCTTCGCGCACCTCTCATTTTATTTGCAGCTTCACGATGTCTTCAAGACGTCTTCAGGCCAGCTTTTCTTCGGATGGAAACATCCGGGGGGACACCTTCAACGAACGCAGCGCGCACAGCCTGACTGCAAACAGAGAGAAATGGCCCGGAAGATAACCAGCAATGCTATCGGCAAGCCTCAATTGTGCTACACAATCAGCGAATATGCCAGTAGCACAAGCACAACGCGACCACCATTCATCATCCATCATCAATCACCCATCATCTGGGGACGGCAGAAGAGAGAACGACCTGAATCGTTACCAGCTTAAAAATTTGAGGGTGGAACAGAGATTGGGGAAGTGGAGCTAGGCGGGATCGAACCGCCGACCTCTTGAATGCCATTCAAGCGCTCTTCCAGCTGAGCTATAGCCCCACAATTTCGAACAGTTTGTCGAAGATCTGCCTTTCCAGAAAGGCTCGATCATAGTAGCCAAACATCCTCGATCCGTCAACACCCAATCACACCCAATCACAACCGATGAACTTTTTTTGATCAGGACGCCAACAAAGAGAAAGAAGCCCCCACACCGGCACTGGAGGAAGCGCCTCAATGACCGATCGCGACCGGCCTCACCGCGCGGCAAATTCAGCCACCGCTGCCATCAACTCCCCGGCGTGGCGATCGAAGAAGTGGCCGGCGCCCGGAATCGTCACCAGCTGACGTGATGGATCGGGCGGCAAATGGTCCAGAAATTCGCGCAACGGCGCAAGCGGCGCGATATCATCCTCCTCACCGTGCAGAAACAGAACCGGCTTACGGCAATCGAACAGAAAATCGAGGTTGCCCATTCGTACCGGAACACCGATCGCAATCAGCCGGTCGACACGGTCGTCGAGAGACCCAAGGCGAAGCGCGACCACCGAGCCAAATGAGAATCCGGCCACCAGTACTTCACGAGCCGCCGGATTGCTGTCGAGCAGAAACTGGAGCGCGACCTGCGCATCTTCCGTCTCACCAATCCCGTTGTCATAGGTGCCCGTACTCCGACCTACCCCACGAAAATTGAAGCGCAATGTCTCATAGCCGCTCTCGCCAAGCGACTTTGCCGTGCGGAAGACGACCTTGTTGTGCATCGTTCCAGCGTGGAGTGGGTGCGGATGAAGGACGAGCGCAACCCGCGTCGCGCCTCCTGTCTCCGCCCCGATCGAAGGCCGGTAGATCGCTTCAAGCTCTCCGTGTGGTGCGGGAATGAAGCAGTTTCCCTTCAATGACTCAATAAATTTCATTGTTTGCCAGACTCTCCCGGCCGTGAACAGATCACCGGCCATCTCCAAGCAGAACCTTCATCACACCGCGCTTCCCGGCCTCTGCCAGCGCGGCGACACCGTCGCCCAGTGGGAACTGGCCGCTAATGAGCGGCTCCGGGTCGACGGCTCCCGAAGCGAGCAGCGCCAGCGCACGATCAAACCGGCCACAACGCGAACCAATCAGGCTGATCTCGTCGACAACCAGTCGCGACAGATCGATCGTCACCCCACCGTGAAAGGTCGATTTCAGAACAAGCACCCCGCGCGGCCGCGTCAGGCCAAGCGCCAACTCGAATCCTTGCGGAGATCCCGTCGCCTCGACGACAATATCGAAACGATCCTGCGGCGCACAGTTGAGATCGTCTCTCAGCATCGTCCGGATACCGGCACGCTCGGCCATTTCCAGCTTCTCCCGATGCTTCCCGATCAGAAGCAGATCACAGCCGGTCGTCTTCAGTACACGGACGATCAACTGCCCCAGCTTCCCATCTCCAAGAACGGCGACCCGCTGCGTTCCATCGATCGAAACCTGATCAAGAATCTCACCAGCCGCGGCAAGTGGCTCGGTGAAGACCGCCTGCCGGTCCGTGACAATGTCCGGGATCGGCAACAGATTCGCTACCGGAAGGCGCAGATACTCTGCAAACGCGCCATCCCGCCCGACAATCCCAAGCACCGTCCGCTTCAGACAGTGGCGCGGATCGTTGCCGAGACACAATTTACACTCGCCACACCCGGCATTGATCTCACCAACCACCCTCTGACCGATCAGGCTGCGCACCGGGCTCTCCTCAACCACTCCGACAAATTCGTGCCCGAGGGTTCCCTCAAATCCCGCATACCCGCGAACTATCTCAAGATCCGTATTGCAGATCCCCGCCAACGTGACACGCACCAACGCCTCCCCGCCTGCCACCGGCGCCGCGACAT
>JBEIMN010000009.1:0-17208 GCA_040378705.1 Acidobacteriota bacterium | reverse complement strand
GTGCGTGATCGTCCAGCCGGCCCGGTCGCTCCTCGAGCGTCACAAACGCCGGGGAGCAGAGCACCGCCGCGTAAGCAGTGATCATACCATCGACGAAGCTGCCGCCATTCTTCATCGTTGCCTCGACCAGACCGACGAATCGCCGCAGGTCACCATTCAGCACCGCGTCCGATACCGCGTCTGGTCGCCGGTATGCCCGCGCCATAAAGTTGCGGAGCAGCCGCTCCGCGTCGGCTCGCGGATTGCTGCTCACCACCTCGACCTCATCCTTGCCGCGCTTCTTCAACGGCAGATCGCCGAAGAGAAGGCGATGCCCCCTGCCCGGCCACTCATCACCGAGCGGCCCCACCACCTCGAGCCACCGAAAGGCGACTCCAGGCTGCCCGTCCTTCACCGCGAGCGGGTTGCGCCAGTTCGGCGGCCGCGAACGGAAGAGCCGGACCGCGTCCGGTCGTATCGTCTCATCCCTGAGGAGATAGACCTCCATCTCCTTCACCCCCGGCTCCGGCGTCACATCAAATGTCCCGAGCAGACGCATCTGGCGCGGCGGAATCTCCGCATACATCGTCACCGGCTCAACAGTCCGTCCCGCAGAGGCAACATCCCGGCTCGGATGCCACCACTTCTCACCCTCCTGTGGCCCCGCCCAGAAACTGTGCGCCATCAGCCGCAACCGATACCTTCCCGGAATCGGGGCCTTGAACTGGTTGAACCTGATCTCGAGCGGCTCATACGAACTGGCTACTACACCCATGCTCTCCAGCTCACGCTTCACCGGGTCCTGTGCCCCAACCGTCATCGGCGCCTGCTGGCGCAGCACCGGCAGGTCCGCTTCGTTCCCAACCAGCGGAAAGGTCGCCCGTTCCGATGAACGATTGAACTGCGAAAACTCGACGTGCCCCGTAAAAGCACGCTGCTCACGCGCATAATATCGTTTCGTCGCCACCTCCGGCGCCGCCTCACTTCGCGCCATCACCTCGCGCAAAGCGTGCTCCGCCGCGCCAAGATATCGGTTGATCTGAACGTGCGAAACATCGAGCGCCGTCCCAACCTTGTTCGACCGATGCGCCAGCCCATCCTCAGGCAAGAGCTCCCTGATCTGGAGCCACGGCGCATCAAGCAGGTCACGCAGCGTGTTCTCATACTCCTCACGATTCATCCGCCGCCAGACCGCCCGCCCTTCCCGCGCAATACGCAGCCGATCCGCCGCCAGCAGCGGCGCCGCCAGCCCGCTCGTAAATGCTTCACGCTCCGCTTCTGCCGGCTGCGGCGCACTCTTCGGCGGCATCTCCGCCTCCTTCACACGGTCATGAACCCTGACCCACATCGCGAAGGTCGCCCGCTCGCCATAGTCTGCTCCGAGCCGCGTCAGATCCAGTCCACCCTTCTTCGTTGCCGAGTCGTGGCAGGAGACGCAGTAGGTTTCAATAAAGGCCCGCGGCGCAGCGACCCGACCGGCTCCCGCACGCTCAGCCGGATTCGCGCCGACTGACACGGCCTCCATTCGCCAGAGTGCACAGACCGCCGCCGCCATCCCCACCAATAGTGCGATCATTCTGATTTTTTTGATCATATTTTCAGAAATATCCGCCGCCGATACATCCACAAACATATCAGCCAGAAGATCAGCAGCACCAGACAGTCATTGATGATCGGTTCATACATCCCGGTGAAGAGACCCGCGCCAAGGTGAGTCCTTAACCGACCTCCGATCCACGGCCGCATCAGCTGACTCATAATATAAATGGCGATCGAGTTCATCCCCACCACCACCAATGGAAATGTCCACCTCTTCCAGCCGACCATATCGACCAGCCAGTAGAATGCTGCCAGCAACAGCACAACCAGCCCGCCACTGAATATTGCCCAGGATGGTGTCCAGATCCGCTTGACGATCGGACAGATCGTCATCCCCATCATTGCTCCGATTACCGTCAGCACCAATCCTGCAATCAGAAGTCGACGCAATTTCTCACTATTCGTCAGCCCACTCCGCAATGTCTCACCGGCCATCAATCCGAAGATCATCGTTGCCAGCGATGGCACAAAATTGAGTGTCGTATATCCGCCCGAATTGAAGACAAATGGAGTCTGCCGTGGAAACAGATTGAGAAACCAGACGTCGAAAGCCGCCGCCACGTTCGTGTACTTGCTCCAGTGCGCGAAGAATCCCTCCTGAAGCACGCCGCCACTCAACTGATCCGCCGTGATCCCAAGTCCGGCATAGTCGTAACCGGCGCCAGCCACCGGATAGAGCGCAAAGAGCAACCAGTAACCGATCAGTATTCCAGCCACCGCTCCCATCTGTACACGCAGTTTTCTGTTGACGAGCAGAAACAGAAAAGGGTAGCCAAGTCCGATCTGCCCAAGCACATTGAAGAACTCCCACCTCGTCCAGCCACCCGAACCCGATGCCAGAAATACGGAGATCAGAACCAGAATTCCTGCGCGCATAACTCCGTGTCCGATGATTCGCCGCCCCGGTTCCCCATCTGAGATTCGTCTCGACCACGAATAGGGAAGCGCAACCCCGACCATGAACATAAACGCAGGCTGAATCAGATCCCACGTCGAACACCCCACCCACGCGACGTGATCGAACCACCACGCCATACTTTGCCAGAATGGCGCACCCGTACTCTCCGCCATCTTCGTCAACCCAAAGGTGTGCGAGGCCATGTAAAACATGATCATCCCGCGCAGTGCATCGAGTGAGACCAGTCTTTTCGATCCAACGGTTACTGTTGTTCGGTCAGCTTTCTCCATCCGGTCGCCCCCTATGCAATTTCGAGCCTTGAAATCCCCTTCGGCAGAGCAAAGCAGGCCAGCACCGCATCGCCATCCCGGAACCAGCTTCCCGGAACGATCCGTCGCGGACCGGTCACCTCCCGCAGCTCCGTCACCTTTCCTCCCGCAACGACACGCGGCGAAGTTCGGACCGTTGTTCTCCACCGGACCGTAAACTCATCGCAGGCAAATGGAGCCTTCAGCGTCAGTCCCTGAGGCGTCTCCTCGATCCGTGTCAGCTCCCGCGCCGCCCAGTAACGCGAAACCTCACTCAGCTTCATCCAGTGCAGGTTGTCAAAACGCGCACGCAAACGCTTTACCACTTCCTGGAAAATTTTCAGTCCAAGCTCCTCACCATTCCAGTAGATTCCTGTCCAGTGGCAGACCATCAGCGCCGGCTCTCCGCGCGTGATTACATCAACCATTCTTCCCGCCGAACCATCAGCCGTGATAAAACGGTCAGCCCCGACCGGGGGAGTATTGTCCCAGCCTCCCGTCCAGTCACCCGTGCAGCCGATGACGTGCACGACACAACGTGGATCATCACTTTCAAGCCCTGTCACGTTCTGAACAAGCGGCGCGACACTCCGGTCACCCTCGGCGTAAAGATCCCGAAAATAGTGTGGAATCTGCGCTCCGAAGACATCACGCACCGATTCGAATACTGCCTGCGCCAGTTGCGGTCTCGCCTTGCTTCCAAAACCACCCGGGGTCGTGACCCCCTCGCATCCCAGACCGACGTTCTTCAGAATCCGCAGCGCATAAGCCATATACTCTGCCAGCTCATCCGCACTCCTCCCGACACTCCACTCCCAGTTCTCCATATACTTTGGCGAGAAGTCCGGATAGGGATGACCAGTCTTCAGATCGATCACACGCGTATGCGTCACCATCTCCGGATGGATGTCCCAGTTTGGCATGATCTCTCGTCGCACCAGATCGATACTCTGCTCCAGCTCTCCCTGCGTCCATCCGGGCAGCATTCGGTCGATCCTCCCAACGCATCCGGGGTAGGGCACAATGCTGTACTTGCCCTTTACGCCGTTCTCGGCACTCCAGGCGGCGAATTTGCGGACGAACGAATCCGGAATCTCCAGCGGCCAGTCCCGCCACGCCAGCTTCGCATGGTGCGAACCCGGCCCCAGTGCCTGCGCGAACTGCGGCACCGCGAAACGGTTCAGGTTGACCAGCGTCGTCGAATCATCAATGATGATTCCAACCGGAACCCGGTGACGCGGATTCAATACTGTCACCCCAGGGCTCCGAAACGGGCGCTCCCCGGCATCCTGACTCCCACCGCTCACCCCAAGACCAGCAGTGCCAGCCATCAGCTCGATAAACTCACGGCGATCGATTGACAAAATGTTTACTCCATTGACTATTGCGTTGATCTTTGCACTGACCATTGTATTAAGTAGATGTGATCTACCGTCTTTTAACACCCACAGTTCTTACCGTCAATTACTGTCGCCAACTTCCGTAAAAATATGACTAAATGCGCAAATTCTCACACCGGCAATGAATATTCCCCATTCATTGCCGGCGACCTGACAGGCCTGTCGATTCTGGCAGATTCTAATTGAAAGACTTATCCCGCTTCCTGAGTCTGGAACGTCGATTGCATCTCATCTGGTTGGAACAGTAATTAAACAGCCCGAAATAGAGGCAGGAAGGATCGATCCATGAAAATCAAAGTAACCACCACCAGCGAGGTTTATTGGAATTATTGGATAACTCTGACCGGGCTTCTTCTTTTGCTGCTTTTATCGGCGGGGCAGGTTCGGGCCGATGTCTCGCTGATCGTCCAGGGCGCACTTGGCGTTTCCGGTGAAGCGACCGGAGCCGGTCACGCCTCCATCTACCTTTCAAATGTCTGCGCCGAGACACCGGTCAGGCTCAGACCCTGCCAGCCCGGCGAGATGGGCGTCGTCCTTGCGCCATACCCCGATCTCGGAACCACCGGAGGTTACGAGTGGATCGCCATCCCCGTCTTCCATTTTCTCCACGGAGTCGATGACCCGAAACTTGTTCCACTCTACCTCAACGGAGAGATCCGGACACTCCTTCGTGACTCGTACCGTCAGAAATATCTCAATCAGCTTGTTCCTGATATGCCGGATCGTCTGATGCCGCAAGGGCGATGGCAGGAGCTCGTCGGCGCCCTCTACAACCGCGAGATCTATCTCTTCACCTTCCGGACGACACCCGAGCAGGATGCGCGCGTAATCGACCTGATCAACCAACGCTCCGCGAAGATGCAGTTCAATATTCTCTACGACAACTGCGCCGATTTTGCGCGCCGGATAATCAACTGGTACTTCCCAGGCGCCACTCATCGGGACCCGCTCAATGATTTCACCATGACCACCCCGAAAGCCATCGCCAGATCGATGGCCCGCTATGGCTGGTCTCACCCCGAATGCCAATTTGAAGTCAGCAGATTTCTCCAGTATCCCGGACCGATCAGGCGCAGTCAGCAGATCCGCAATTTTTCCGAACACGCGTTCAAGTCGGTGAAGTATCTCGTACCGCAACTCGTTTTCGAGCCGGTTCTCGTACCATTCTTCGCCGTCTCATACTATGCGTTTGGCCGCTTCGATCCGTGGCGCGAATTTATCCGATCCACTGGAATTGCCCAAACTGGCAATACTGGCAATACTGGCAGGGATCAGCTCACAGCCGCCGACTATTACGTCCAGCCGACGAAAATCATCGGCGAGCGTAGCGACTGGCAGACCTACCGCAAAAATTTTGACGCAATCCGGCAGCGGGCCATCGTAGACGGTCTCTTCGCTGACCAGAAGGAGATCGATACCTTCTTCAAGGATCTGGAACTGCAGAGTGAGCCCGCCATCGATCAGAACGGCCACGTCATTCTGACAGTCCGGGACCGCGGCACGTTGCGCCAGCTCGGCCTGACCAGAAGCACCATCGTCGATCAGCGTTCCGATCCCGCACTCGCCGTCAGGTTGATGATCGCCATGATCGATTACCAGTTAAAGTCGAGTCCGCGTCGTCGCCAGACGCTCCCATCCTTCGAACAGGACTGGACGCTCATGCTCCACCTCATCGAAAGGGAGTCCGCTGCCCGCAATCCGGGCGTCGAACTCGCCGCTGCCCGCCGGCAGGGCCGCGTCCTTGAAACACCCCAGCGACTGAGCGTCAAACGACGCTTACAAAAGGTGTTCATTATTCTGACTCATTGAGTCTGCCAAGTGAGGGTCGAGCCGGGTCTGCCATAAATATTGGTCAATTGGGTCAATTGGGAAAACTGACGGTGAACTCTTTGCTCGAATCGAGCAGTTCACCGTCAGCGCTGTAGACTCCGAGCTTCGCCTTCAATTTCCTCTCCCGGGACCCAATCGCCGACGTCGGAACCTGGATCTCGATCCAGGTCGTCTCGTTCGCCGATTTTGGCATCGCCCGGAACCCGGACTCGAGCTCCTTGTTATTCAGGCTGTAACTCTCTCTTCCATCCGGACTGGCATCGACTGCCCGGCCATTATGAAAGAATTTGACCACGACATAGACTGTCCGGTTCTGCGCGTTCCTGAAGTTGACCGTTCCGCGGATGATCGCCTTCATCCCCACCTTCTCCTTTTCAGCCGAAGCGCCAATGATCGTCGCCATGATCGGTGGCCTGCCTCCCGGCGATTTGTCGACATCGGTCCACTTCGATTCGAAGATCGTCATCGCCTCGGCATAGGCCTTTAATTGACGCTGCTCGCGTGTCTCCCACCGTGGATGGGTGGCAAAGAAGGCCGCGATCTTCGATCGATCCCCGCTCTTCTCGGCGATGCGCCGAAAGCCTGAGATCGCAAAGTCAGGATGATAGCCTGCCTCCGCCATCATCAGCAGCCCCAATCGGTCCGCTTCGTGCTCCTCATCCCGCGACAACTTCAGATTGGCCAGCCCTCCGCCAACCTTCAGCGCCAGCAAGGCCCAGGCAGCGCTGTTGTCACCCGCCGCCAAGCGTCTGTTGTAGAAGGCGATCTGCTCCGCCAATGCCTCCTCCCGCAGGTATCCACGGAACTGGTGGTGCTGCCGCGTGTGCGCGATCTCATGCCCAAGCACTGCCGCCCACATCCCCGGACTCCGCTTCATCAACCGCGCGATCCCACCTTCAGCAAAGATCTGACCGCCGGCATATGACGATGCATTGATCTCGTTGCCCGCAAGCACCGTCAGCCGATACGGGAATGGATCTCCAGTCTCGACGATCGTGGTCTTCAGCAGACGCTGAAAGACCTCACGCCCCGTGTCGACCTCCGGCCCTTCCAGCATCTCATTCCGACTGACCAGGACTGAATTACGAAAATTGAGGCCAAGCCCAACCTCCTTCTGAAAAGTTGTTGGTGCCTCCTGGCCAAGCACCGGAATAATGTTCAATAGCAGAATGCAGAGAAGTGGCAAATGTCTTATTCGCATGGGAACTTTTCAACCCCTTTTTTGGCAGACCCCGTTTTCCAAAGTTAGTCTGGCTCCCACCAGCGCGCTGGCACTCGCTGTTACCTGCTCGCACTGACAGGCACAATCCGGCCTTTCAAGAGCTTCTGGTCGGGGGCTTCTGGCTGTGAATTTGTGGCTGACTGAAAATTAATAACTACGCTACGGGGGAGTTCTCTTATACGACATTTCTTCCAAACTACCAAGAAAATAATTGCCGCCACCACCTCACCAGTCAGTTACCGTCAATTTCCACTTATTTAATTTTCACTTTTAGTCTTCGCCTGACTGGGTTAATATCCCGTTACCCCCGGCTCACACCAGCGCACTTAAAATCTATTTTGGGTCCATTTCAGGGCCATTTTGATGGCCACAGGTTTGGAGCCATGAGTTTTAAGCCATTGGTTGAGAACTGTTGTCCCCCGTAAGCTGCCCCCATCTTTTCTAACTGAGTATTTACCAGATTCCGGCGTGAATCAGGTGAGGGACTATGAGCGTCATCGAAAGTAGTTCATCGCGCGAGGTGCACCGCTCACTTTACGAGCTGACAGGCGCCGATCCGATGCGTGGTGTCGCTGTGGCCGAACTGGCCCGGCACATGCTTACAATCCGTTCCGCCTGGCGCTATCAGCGACTAATGAGGGAGATCGCCAATCTCATCTCCCCGGTTCGTGAAGTCAGCCCGGAAGAGCTGCGGATCATCATCGATTCACTCGAAGCCGATGGCGATCTGACCATCGATGCTGGAGCCGTCCGGGCGACTCCGATTCGCGCCATCAGGCTCGATGACTGGACGTTCAAATTTGTGAGCAGTCTGACTACGAGAAGACTGGCGAGCCTCTTTCCCGGTGACTGGACCTGTCGCGAATCGATGCGCATCTGCCATCCGATCGAACCGTGGAATATTGCGGGGCGGGTCGCCGCCAATGGGGGCCGGCTCTTCTCTGCAGAGGACTGGGCCGGCCTCGATGACTCCCCGCTCGCCGATGAGGAATGGCTCGCGACGGTTGAATGGCGTTTGACAGGCTATCCCCACCCACCGGAGTCTGAAATCTACGGTCACAAAATGAACTGGGAATGGTTCTCTCCTGACGGGGCAAACACCGAAGCGCGACCCAGTTGGAGACCCGGTTGGAGACCCGGTTGGAGACCCTGCTGGAGAAAAGACGAGCCACCAGACGGCGTGCGGCTCTGGCGCGGAATCAACCTCCGGCAGTACTGGGTATATGCGCTGACAAGCGCCGGCTCGCCCGTCGATCAACCGTGGCTGCAACTGAGGCGGGATGAGGCCCATCGAACAATCTTTGCCCTGGCGCGCACCGCCGGACTTACGGTTCCACTCTCGATCAGACAGGAAGAGAATCTTGTCGAGCTGACCATTCCACCCTTCCTCCCCGATGCCGAATTCAGGTATCTGACCGTTGCTTCAAGGCTACGCCATTCCGCACCACACGCAGTCAGGTGGAAGTTCAGCCCGTCACGAGCTCCGCAAATTCTCGAAATCCTTGAACGTCGCCTTGGGCTTTCGGCAGGGCATTAGTCGATGAACTCCAATTCCGGATAATCGCTATTTTTCCGCCGCAAACTAAAAGACTTCCGGCTGATGACAAATCCGAGCCGTTCAGAATCAGCACGGACCCTATTTCCCACGGCAACCCGGGAGCCGAAAGGCCCCGATCCGTGAAGAGTAGGCCTCAGCATCCTTCTTCAGGTAGTCGCCAACATACCAGATCGTGCAGTCATCGAGTGGATCAATAGCCGTCTGCGTATAGTCCTGCCAGCGCATGGTCGACTGCGCCGCCGCGCCTTCCGCCAGAATCGCCTCTCCCAATGTCAGGCGGCCGAGTGGATCCCCGGCTCGCCGTCCGGCGAACCGTTGCCCGGCAAAGTGCTGTGTCCCGCCAAAGGAGTAGCCGATACCGATATTGCCAAGACGGTCGATCGCCGGACTCGCCATCCAGCGGAAAGCATTGTCCGGGGCGAAGGTCCCCTGCTGGTGCAGTCTCAGCCTGCGATCCCGACCTATCCGGAGCTCGTACCAGCGAACTCCTCCGCCACCGGCCGTCGTGTTGACAGAGTGAACCCCGACCAGTGATTCGACATTGCCGATCCTTCGGTAGACGAGTCGGGCCATCAGTTTGTCACCCTGTGAATCGAGTCGCGAGGCTGTTCCCGGTTGTGGCACGCAATTGGTCAATTGCCCGTCGCAAAGGTACCGGTAGGGCGCGACCCTGATCTTCTCCATTCTGGTCAGTTTCGTTCGCGCCGGATCTTTCCAGTCGACACTGAAATTCCAGGCGTCGAGGCCGTCATCCTCGACGACGCCCTTCAACTGCGCACCACCCGTCGCGAGCACGATGTTTGGCGCTCCCTTTGGTGGCAGGGCTTTGCCGTCGATATCGGCATTGTTCAGGAAGTTTACGCCGGAGATGATCAGGCACTGTTCGGCGGCCGGTTCCCCTCGCAGCATCTTGTCGCGTTCGACGACGCAGGCGTGTCGCTCGATTACGTCATCACCGGTGCTGGTTGGAACATAATATCCATCAGTCCAGATCGCTGGTCGTGGATAATCGGGGAAGAGCGGGCGCAGAAACTCATAGCGAAAATAGGGGCCCATCGGATCAGGGCCGGTGCTGATCGCATAGCAGATCGAATAAGGGCCCCGCTGACCGGGATCGACCTGGCGTGGCTTCGCCAGCTCTTCAGCCGTTGGAACGTAGAGGGCTGCTGCCGGGCCCGGCTGGTTTGGCCTGCCCGGAACACTGAACCGTGCCGGCTCCCCGGGGCGTGGAACATCAGGCTGGTCGGGGCGCTCCGGGCCACGCCGGAATGTCGGCATGACGATCAGCCAGCGGTTGGCAAGCTGGTCATATCGAACGACCGCGTCACCATTGTTCATGGCCTCGCACGGGCCGCCAAACCCCCGAAAAACCGTGTTGTTCGGGACTGGCCCGTAGAGGGGCTTGCCCTCCCGAGTAAAGATTGCCATTCGGGTGTTGACCGTCTGAACGATGTGCGAGGGGCCAACCGCAAGGCTGTTATCAGAAGGATTGCGGAGCGTCGCCGTTCCCTGTGGCCCGCGAAATCCGGCCCCCAGTCCGTCAAAGCTCGTCACGATCACTGGTGTACCTCCAGTACCAGTTGCTCGCTGCTCGATCCGCGCCGCTCCCTTCGGAGTGACGATCGCTGGTGGAACAACCGGAACCATTACCCGCTCGATCTCTGCAATCTCGACCGGCACAAACGACGAAAGATTCTCGTAACCAGTCTCCGTCATCAGTATCACATCCTCGAGACGGATGCCGAGCGACTCCTCCGGAATGGTCATCGCCGGCTCGATCGTGAAGACCTGCCCCGGCTCAAGCGTCGGAGTCGGAATTCGCACATCGTGCACCTCCATCCCGATCGTATGGCCCAGGCTCGTCGCCCGGCTCCCGCGGTACCTCTCGACAAACCGATTCGCTGCTTCACGAATCCGCGTGTCTGTAAATGGATATTCAGCCATGATCCGGTCCATCTTCACCACCGCCGTGGCGACGATCTCCGCCGGCGTCGCGTGGACACGGATCGAACCCATCAGTGCCTGGTAGAGACGCAGATAGATCGTGTAAAACTCCCGCTGCCGCGAGGTGAAATGGCCGTTTGCCGGGAAGACGCGCGTCACGTCTGAAACGTAATACTTATAGTCCGGGGCATAATCGAATTGAACCAGATCACCATCGACGAGCTTCGTGGTGTTCTTGTGGTAATGGGAGTGGAGCGTGTTTCGGCCGGTGGCGATCAGGGCAAAGTAGGCGGCTCCCTGCGCCCCATTCTTCTTGAACACATACTCTGCACTTGCCTGCAGTTCGTATTCATACATCCCGGGTTTTGTGTTTCGCATCGCCTCGATGATGCCAAGACCGGTGATCCGCGTCGCTTCCCGGATCAGCGCGATCTCACGCGGACTCTTGAAGGCGCGCATAACATCCAGTATCGGATCGAGATCCTCGACCCGAAGCGGGGTCGCTGGGGCGGCAATCGCCTTCAGCTTCCGGATGAAGGTCTCTTCGCGGCTTGGGCGTCCATCCCACGGATCCTCGCGCGTCGCGCGGGCCGTTGCTACCGTGTCGCTCGACGACGCATTCCCCAGCACCTCCGGACGGTGCGGAGTGAAGATGATTCGACCACCCCTGATCAGCGCCGTAATATCATCCGTAAATGATTCACGCGGCAGCACGGCATCAAGTCCAGTTTCCCGGACTGCTGCCTCACCCGGAACCATCGCCTCGCCATACATCCGCCGCCGCCGATCGGCTCCACCGTAAAGATAGAGTGTCGAACGATGCGATCGCCCGTCGATTACCAGGATCGCCCGCGGCTCGATCACTCCGCAAAGGTAGAAGAACTGGCTGTTCTGGCGGAGTGGCTGCTCACCCGGCCGTTCCGTCGTTCCCTGAATTACGGCCACTCCATCGCCGATCTTTTCGATCACCTTTGCGCGCCGCGCCGCATACTCTTCCGGCGGCAGTATCCCGCTGAAGACCGGTTGCGCAACGGCGACGAAAGAGAGCATCAGCAGCCACAATGTCAGCACCATAAACCGTACCATACCCGGCATACTTGGCATACTTGGCATACTTGGCATACTCGGCACTCCTCTCCAATTGTCGCCACTCAAAATGTCGCGATCGGATTGATCGGTGAACCCGTCCCGCCAACCATCGGCAGCGGAGCTGTCGTCAGCATGAACTCCCACCTGTTTCTCCGCGCCGCCTCCGCGCTCAGCACTTCAAGATCGCAGTTGTCCAGAATGTTGATCCCCATCGAGACCAGCACCAACTGATGTATCGGATGCGTCACCCCCTCGATTCCTGATGGCAGCACGTCGCTCGCCGCATCGCTGCCGAGAATCGAGACATCGTGAGACTTCAACCACCCTGCACACGAGGCATGCAAGCCGGCCGCACTATCACCGATATTCCACGGGCCCTGCTTCGCACGCTTTCCCCAGCGTCCCGTCCGCACCAGCACGACATCACCCGGGCGCAGCTTTATCCCGGCCTTCTTCAGCCAGGCATCGAGATCCTCCGGATAGATTGCCGTCCCCGGCTCGAGCCACGGAACCCCCTTCAACCGCGGAATGTCCAGCAATACTCCACGCGCCAGGACCCCCTCCTTCAGGTTGGTGATCGCCAGCCGGCCGGCCCCCTGCCTGGTCACCTCGGACTGCGCATAGCCGTTGTACATCTTCCCATTCCAGAACATATGGCAGAGCGCGTCGAGATGCGTATGCTGGTAGCCGTGGAAAAGCACTCCCATCTTCTCCACCGCCCACATATTCCCCTCCGTCTCACCCGACGACACCATCTTGTGCTCGAACGGGTTGTCGTTGTCCTGTGCCGGATCAGAGTTGGTGTCGTGCGCGAGTGAGATCGATACTCCCTCCCGCACCAGCCGTGCCGCCTCCCGCCGCTTCTCCGGCGTGATCAGGTTCATCGCCCCAAGCTGGTCCTGCTTCCCCCAGCGTCCCCAGTTCGAAAGCTCGGTCATCATTCGCTCGATGTCTGCCTTCGTCAGCTTCTTTATACTTTGGGCCTCACCCGATCCGATCGGCTGAATCGCCAGTATCACCAGAACCAGCATTATCACGCCGGTAATCGATCTGATCTGCTTCATCTGTTCTCTCCTCTGATTTTGTTGTTGGCGCCAATTCAGTTCTGTCCAAAGAGCAACATTACCGGATTGGCCGTTCGCCCCTCGACACGCAACGATAACTCGACCTCTCCCCGACCAATCAGATCCCTCGTCAGCCTGACATTGATCTGATCAAGTCCACTGAAACCACCCTGCTCTCCGGCATAAAGTACCTGTAGGTCGAGGCTTCCAATCCGTGCCGTGACCGCTGAAAGATTCGTCCGGTTGCGCCATCCGGAACCATACAGGACAAGGTATACTTCATCACCCACCGCACCTAAAGAGATCGGCGCCGCGACATACCTGCCGCTGGCCGGATCGAGCGAAAAGACTGGACGGCTACCGATCCCCACACCATTTCGGTAGGTAAGAACCGTCCCGGCCGGAACTCCCACTCCATTTGCATTGGCGGTGAATATTCCGGGAGCTGTCGGCTGAACCATCAGGCTCCCCGTGGCCAGTGTCCCGCTGCCCTGAACCGCAATCGCCGCCTCTCCACTCGCTGTTCCCGCGGGTACCTGAAAGTTGATTTGCCCCGGTGAAACGAAAAATAGTGGCGCGGCTCTTTCAATACCAGCACTGTCCCTGATTCTGACACTCGTGCCACCCAGCGAGAAGGGAAGCGGAGTCGTGGTTGCCACTGTCGTCCCTGCCGCAAGCCCAACCCCAAAGGAAGACCCAATCGATTCCGGCGCGAGCGCCTGATCAACGAAACTCGCTGATGATGTGCTCGCGACCACGCTGTTGGGTATCAACTCCGCTCTTCCAACCGCTTCCGCCTGACCCGTCTGCTCGAGCGTCACATACATAAATACCCGACCATCCCCCAACTGAACCAGTGTCGGATCGAAAAAGCCCGTCGCTCCACTGCGAAAAGTCGAAGCTTCAATCGGAGCTCCACCATTGAGCGGAAGGAATGTCTTCCCATCAGCACTCAGAAAAAGGTAGAGTTTCTTTAGTCGCATCGCCATCGCCAGGTAACCGCCCTGCGATAACCTGACTACGGCTGGATCGACATTCGTATTAGAGGCGCCAGGCATTGTGACGTTCAGGTCGTTGAATGGATTCTCATCCTCCAACGTGAAGCTCTGTCCGCCATTGCTCGAAATCGCGACCTTCGCGTTCGCACGATTTGCTGCCTTGTCGACGTGGATCAGTCGTAACTTGCCATCCGGTGTCGTGTAAACGTCCGGAACCCCGACAAACTGTCCCGCGCCACTGTAGATGTTCGATGGTGGACTGAGCGTGAATTGGCCCGCTCCATTCTCCTGCAATCGAAAGACTACCGACCCGGTCGATCCTGGCGGCGCGAGGCCGAGGACATAAAGCGTTCGCACACCGCTTGCCGACTCTCTTGGAACTGTCTCGGTTGGCGCATAGCCCGTTCCATTGAGCGCTGTACTCAATCCAGGAATCGTCTGCGGACTGGTGCTGTTGTCGCCACTCACCGAACGGAAGAGTCTGATTCCGCTTCCACCAACCGTCAGCCAGACCTCGTTCCTGACCAGTCCGACGTTTGGAATATTTGCATTACTGATCAGAAATGCACTATCCGGTTTTATCGTCCAGCGGGTGTTTGCCCCAAGCAGCACCGTGTCAAATGCTGTCACCATCTTCTCCATATGCGCGGCTGTCTGGTGAAAACCACCGTGCCCGACGGTCGCGTCCTCGATCGTCACATCGACCGATCCACCATACTGTCGGATGAAATCGGCCGTCCGCCGCATTGCCGGACATCCATCACGGTCAGGATTGGGATCCTGACCGCCACAGAAGGTCGCAAACCTCGCCCCAGCAAAGGGGGAACTTCCGTATTTTCCCGCCTTCACATCAAGATAGAATGGATAATCGATCGATGCTCCACCTGAATTTGCCAGCGTCAGTCCAAAAAAATTGTTCTTCGCGATCAGATCGAACATTCGCACATAATAAAGATTGGCGCTTCCACGGCTGAAACCATGCAGCAACGCCCGCCCCGGCCTGATTCCGGCCGCCAGTATTGCCGGAGTCACGAGGCGATAGACTTCGTCCGGTCCATAATAATCGTTTGGAGCCGCATCATTCGCCAACCACCACTGCAACGCGATCAAACCGTGTCCGTGCCGCAATGCCACGTCGTACCAGAGATAGAATTCGTCGAAGGCCCAACTCGTACTCCCGTGCAGGCTGATAATCATCGTTCGATTGTTCTGACCTGTCGCAGGCGGAAACCACGTCAGATAAAAACTTCGCCCATCCGCAGTCCCCTCGATCTTTGCACCACGATCGATTGCAAACTGATAGCGCTGCGGATTAGCCGCACGTGCGCGCTCAAGCAAAGCCTGCGCCGTCACTGGCAATGTTGACTGAATCGGCGCCGCATTCACCGAAAGGGCACATAAAATTGTGATTACGAAAATAATAAGACTCTTTCCAGCTGCCATTTCAGTGCCTCCTTGCGTAATTTTCTCTGGCCTGCTGGTCAGGGATTTAACAGAACTGCCATCCCGATGAATGGCGTGATCTGGCTGTTCGACATGTTTGCGTATATTACCTGAAAGCCTGGATCCCGGGTCGGCATCAATGTCACGTGATCATCGAATTTGCTCTCATTATCGTCGTTCATCTTCGTGCCGTCCGGCCACAAAATGACCATATCCCGCGCCTTGCTCGTCGGTTCCCAATCCTCGAAATCGACCGTCAACGCATCTCCCGTCCGGCTTCCATTGGCGTACACTACTTTCATCACCTTCAGATCCGTCAACGGATTCGATGGCTGTCCCTTCACTGAGGTCGTGTTGTTGTAGTAGAGCTTGTATCGCACCCCGCCAAGATGGACCGGATTCGGCGCCTGCATCGCCTCAAAGAGCTTCGGACATCCGTCGGCTCGGTACTGAACCTGCCACCTCGTTCCATCCCAGATCGCATATCCCTGCGTAACATTATAGTTTGAACAGGCCGTATTGAATGGCGTGATGGTAAAGACCATCGCCGTTCCCGTCGCACCAGTAAATCGCCCCTCCAGGTCATTGTCGAGCATCGGTATCAGGATCTTGAACTGCCGCGCCTGCCCAACGCCGACATTTCCCGCCACTGCGTCACCCTGAACCCCGATCGCGACCTGTGGTTCGCACCCTCCCCCCGGCCCATAATCGGATATCGTCTGACAGATCGTTCTGGTTCCACGGTTGAAATCACGCCCGACATATCCATCCTGGCTGTCGAGGTAGAGGATCCGATTCTTCTGATCGGTTCCATTAGCCTCAAAATATAGGCGGACATACCCAATCATCGGCACCGCCTGAAATAGAGCGAGGTTCTTGACCAGCCCCGTCCCCGGGCAGGATGGTGCCGGTTGCCCTGGAGGACCCGTGGGACACGGGTTTATCAACCCAACGCCGCTCGCCCCCTGAAAATTGTTGACCGTCAACAGACTGCTCGTTGCCGGAACCGCCGTCAGCGCTGGCTTCGCCCCCTTCTCAGTCCCACTCACCGGGTTGTAATACATCTGCAACCTGCCGTTCAGGCTCGTCCCGGCCCAGCTGCCATATCGCATGACGTGCGCTCCAATGTTCCCATCCGCAACCACTCTCGTTCCAGTCGTATAACTGTTTCCACTCCCCTGAACCTGCCAGTACTCCTCCGATGTCGCTCCCGTCACCCCAACCGACGTCAACGCGTATCCACAGGGCTTGTCGAGACAGGCTTTGACCGTCACCGTGTAGGTTGTTGCCGATTTAAGCCCGCTTAAAGTCAGCGTCTCGGTCGTTGAACTCTGCCCAATCAACTCCGACGTAACGCTGTCAACCGCCTGAACTTCGTAGTGGTCGATTGCGACTCCAGGTGATTGCCAGTCCACGCGAAGTTTTGAGGAGGATGATATTTTCACTCCCGCAATCGTCGTCGCCGTAACCGTTGCCACCGTCATTCCGGCACTCCAGCGAATCGGTCGCCCAATCCCGGGCGACGGCTTAGGCCGGGGCGGTGAAGTGGACTGTCCCTCCGCCACCGCACATCCAATCGCTGTCAGCACCAGGCAGCCTAAAACGGAAACACTGCAAATTCTCATCCCTGAACTCCAAGTTGTTTTGATCTTCTGGAACAATGACGATTTTGATCGACTTCGTCGATCCAGTTGCACCGCTAGTGGTTAAAACATTAGACCGAACTCGAAAAAAATCAACCAAATTGAGACGAGTTCACATTGTGTGACCATCAGCCTGTCGTTCCAGGACCAATGGAAAATAGTGGTCATCGGCGTCGATCTTTAGTATTTTTTGAAGATTGATGATCTGATCGCGGAAGGGAAGAAAAAAAGCG
>JBEIMN010000008.1:0-17292 GCA_040378705.1 Acidobacteriota bacterium | reverse complement strand
GGGTTTGAGCCCGTCGATCAATCCGGTGTACCTCGATTCTGCTTCGGTTGCGCGCATGGCGATACCAATCGCACGGGTCGATCCGATCATGACTACGGTCTTCCTGGCACGCGTCAGCGCGGTATAGATCAGGTTTCGGCTGAGCATCTTGTAGTGCGAGGTGTGGAGCGGGAGGACGACTGCCGGATATTCGCTGCCCTGCGATTTATGAACGGTAACGCAGTAGCCGTGGGCAAGCTCCATCAGATCGGCGTAATCATAGGTAACGAGCCGGTCGCCAAAACGGACGGCGACGAGTTGATCTATCAGGTCCATCGCCTCGATCGTCCCCATATCGCCATTAAAAACTTCGAGCTTGTAGTTGTTGACGCGCTGAATGACCTTGTCGCCAACACGGAGTGAGCGGCTTCCACGGACCAGTTCGGGTTGGCCGGGAATGGATGGATTGAGCGCCTCCTGGAGCAGATTATTGAGCGAATTGGCGCCGACCTGGCCGCGGTTCATCGGCGTCAGGACCTGGATATCACGGAGCGGGTCATAGCCAAAACTTTTTGGCAGGCTGCTGACGACCGATTTGACCAGCGCGTCGACGATCAGGGCCGGATCCTCGATCTCGATGAAGTAGCAGTCGCTCTTCTCCGTTCCGGGGGTGACTAGTCGCGGAAACTCGCCGCGGTTGATGCGGTGTGCGTTCTGAATGATGAGGCTTTCGGCGGCCTGGCGAAAGACCTGTGTCAGCCTCGCGACGGGGATGACGCCGGAGGTGATCAGATCCTGCAGAACCTTGCCGGGACCGACCGATGGAAGCTGGTCGACATCGCCGACAAGGACGAGCTGGGCGTGCGGCGCGATGGCCTTCAGCAGACTATTGGCAAGCAGCAGGTCGATCATCGAGGCCTCGTCGATGATCACGACGTCGGCGTCGATTGGATTCTCCTCCCGCCGTTTGAAGGCCATCTGCGATGGATCGAACTCGAGCAGCCGGTGGATGGTCTTCGCCTCCTGTCCGGTCACTTCGGCCATTCGTTGAGCGGCGCGGCCCGTCGGGCTGCCAAGGGCAACCCGTTTTCCCATGGCGAGGAAGAGCTCAACCATGGCCCGGAGCGTCGTCGTCTTTCCGGTCCCCGGACCACCGGTCAGGATGAGAAGGCGGCGCGATGCCGCCTCGAGAATCGACTGGTGCTGCTCCGCTGACAGTTCAAGCCGGTACCGACCGGCATAACGGTCGAGCCAGCTCTCGATCCGTGATTGCCAGGCCCGATTAAAGACCAGCGGCTGCTGGAGCAGCAGGAGGAGCCGGCGTGCCAGCGAGTGTTCCGCCTGCCAGAAGGATGGCAGGTAGATGGCGTCATCGCCTCCCTTCAATTCCTGTCGCAGCTCAGTTGCGCTGATCATCCGAACGACGATTGCGGCAAGATTCTCGCGCACCGGTCCTGCGTCGAGCTCCCCTGCGTCAAGATCTCCTGCGTCAAGATCTCCTGGAGCGAGATTAAGAATGTCAACGGCGCGTTCCTGCAGCACCTCCCGCGGCAGATAGCAGTGGCCCTCGTCGGCGGCCTCGGACAACACATAGCGCAGACCAGCCTCGAGCCGCTCCGGTGCATCGGCCGCGAGTCCGAGGTTGCGTGCGATCTGGTCGGCGGTGCGAAAACCGATGCCATAGACTTCTGACGCCAGACGATAGGGGTTCCGCTCGACGACTTCGATCGATTCCTGCCCGTACTGCTTGAAGATCTTGACGGCGAAGTGGGTCGAGACACCGTGGCTCTGCAAAAAGAGCATGACCTGCTTGACCGCCTGCTGCTCGGCCCAGGCGCGCTTGATCAGCTCGATTCTTTTGGCGGCGATTCCATTCACCTCGCCAAGCCGGTCGATATCCTGTTCGATGATATCGAGTGTCCCCTCGCCAAAGTGGTCAACGATCCGGCGGGCGGTGACCGGCCCAACGCCCTTGATAAGGCCCGAACCGAGATATTTCTGAATCCCGGCAATTGTCGCGGGACGCAACACCTGGTAGGTGGTCGACTTGAACTGCTCACCGAATTTGGGATGCATCGACCACCAGCCGGTGAGCCGCAACTGCTCGCCCGGGGTGACGGTGGAGAAGTTTCCGATGACCGTCACCGGATCGGGCATGCCGGCAACATTGAGCCGCAGCACGGAGTAGCCGTTCTCATCGTTATGATAGGTTACGCGGTCGACCGAACCGGTAAGCACCTGCTGAGTTGTCCCTTTATCGTCCGACATGTGCTGACACGACCTGAAATCAACGGGCATCGCCGGTGATTGTCCTCTGCCCTGAACCTCGCAATGCCCCCTTTTCCCAGCCTTTCATGCCACAGAGTAGCATGCCTTGACATTCACCGACACTGTTCATAATCTCTTTGCTGGAGTTGTATATTGAATATTGCCAGGCAGATCTGACGTCCGGAGCCGTGGCGGATCGACTGTTGGGGTTAACCGGCCATAACACAGGGGGAAAGAGTGCCCTTCTTTTTTGATTTGTCGTCGCTCATGCCGCTGGTCGACCGGAATCCATTCGAACCACCGCTGGTCAGGGATGAGGTTTCGGATGGCGGAGCCGAATCGAATCAGCCAGTCGAGCCGGGAGAATTGGGGGCGCCAGCAGATTCTGAACCGGTCGCCGATTTTGGTCTGCCAATCCCCACCCACTACGATTTCGACATGATGCGGACGATGGTTCAGGATCCATTCCGCCTCTATGTTTACTGGAATCTTCGCGGCAATCCGTGGGAGCGCGTCGAGCGGATATTCCCGGCGCACGAAGTATCAAACTTCAGACTCTCCCTCCGCCTGATCGACGAGAGCAGCAACATCACGGTCTTCTACGATGTCCCCTACACGCGTGAATACTGGTTCAGCGTCTTTCCTGATCGAACCTACCGGGTCGAGCTCGGGCTTCGCTCGGAAAATTATGGATACATCAAACTTTTGAGCACGCAGTCGGTGACGACGCCGCGCGGCGGCCCGTCGGATCAGGTCGCGTCGGAACCGGAGTACCAGATCGATGCGGACAACTATCTGCAGGTGCTGCGTGAGAGCCATCTGATCCCTGAGCGTGCCTGGCCTGAAGCTGTCACTACTGGAGATGCGACGCCCGAGCAGTCATTGAGCGCGGCCGGACTGCTGCCGACTACGACCGAAGCAATGGCAGCGAGCGAGGTTTGGGAAAAGCTGCCGCTCACCTTCCGCCAGGTGCTGAAGGTCATTGGTGACATACAATCCGGGCGCGACTATGACAAATGGTGGGAGAAGCTCGATCAGGAGGAGCTGGCCGGAATGGTCCGTGAATTCCTCGAGGTCATTCGCCGGATGGGTGACGGAGAGCTTGGCTATCTGCTGCTGATGCGGTACCTGCCAGAGCTGCTGCGACGGGCGATCCGCGCCGAGGGCGGCGAAGAGGTGCGCGTCGACAAGCCGGTCGCGCTCTTCCTTGCCGAGCGACTCGGCCAGTCATCATCTTCACGAACGCCGGGCCAAATGCCGGGCCAAACGCCGGATAAGCCGGAAGATGTGGCGATACCAGGCAGGGCTGGGGGATCACTCCCGACCGGAATCTGGGCGCCAAACCCGATCCGCAATTAAAACGTCCCGGAAATAATCCCATGGCTACGGGCTACCTCAGTTTGGTTCTTCACGCGCACCTGCCGTTCGTGCGCCACCCCGAGTATCCGGACTTTCTCGAAGAGGACTGGCTCTATGAGGCGATCAGCGAGACCTACCTGCCGCTGCTCGCCGCCTTCAACAGCATGCGGGACGAGGGTATCCGGTTTCGTCTGACAATGTCGATGACACCGCCGCTCTGCGAGATGCTGGCCGATCCGCTGTTGCAGGAGAGGTACGTTCGGCACCTCGAAAAGCTGACCGAGCTGGCCGACCTCGAGGTCGGGCGAACAGCCCGCGAGGCGCCGCAGTTTCACGCCGCGGCGCTGATGTACCAGCGCCACTTCGGCGAGTGTCTCGACCTCTTCGAGCAGCAATACGGCCGGAACATCATCCGCGGGTTCCGACAACTTCAGGACGAGGGCTACCTCGAGATCATCACCTGCTGCGCGACACACGGCTACCTGCCACTGATGTCGAACGAGACGGTCAAGCGGGCCCAGATTCAGGTGGCGCGCGAAAACTACATCAAACATTTCGGCCGTCCGCCGCGCGGGATCTGGCTGGCGGAGTGCGCCTTCAATCCCGGTGACGACCGTTTCCTGGCTGAGGCCGGAATCAGTTTCTTCATTGCCGACGCGCACGCGGTTCTTTACGGCAGCCCGCGACCACGGCGTGGAATCTATGCCCCGGTCATCACCCCGCACAACGTCGCCGTCTTTGCGCGTGATACAGAGACGAGCGAACAGGTCTGGAGTTCAGAGATCGGCTATCCGGGCGATCCGGACTATCGTGAATTCTATCGCGACCTCGGGTATGACGCCGGCGATTATGAGTACATAAAGCCGTACCTTCACGATGACGGAGTGCGGCGCAACATTGGCATCAAGTATCACCGGATCACCGGCAAGGTTCCGCTGCACGAAAAAGCGCCCTACGTGCCGGAGTGGGCAGCGGGCAAGGCGGCGCAGCACGCCGGCAACTTCCTCGATAACCGGCGAAACCAGGCGCGCCACCTGCGTCAGAACCTTGGGCGCGAGCCGATGATCCTTGCGCCTTACGACGCCGAACTCTTTGGGCACTGGTGGTTCGAGGGGCCGCAATTCCTTCACCACCTCTTTCGGAAGATCCATTATGACCAGAGCGAGATCGAACCGATCTCGCCGATCGACTATCTGGCGCTCTTTCCCGCCAATCAGGATCAGACGCCCTCGCACTCCTCGTGGGGCGCCGAGGGCTACAATCGCGTCTGGATCAACTCGCAGACTGAGTGGATCTATATGCACCAGCACGCGGCAGAGCGGCGAATGGTCGAACTGGCGGAGCGATTTCCGGCCGCGGACGGGCTGACACGACGTGCGCTCAACCAGGCGGCGCGCGAGCTGCTGCTGGCACAGTCTTCCGACTGGGCATTCATCATCACTACCGGAACGATGGTCCAGTACGCGATCAAGCGGTTCAAGGATCATATCCACCGCTTCACCAGGCTTTACGATATGCTGCTTGCAAACGAGGTGGATGAGGCGTGGCTCGTCGAGGTTGAAGCGCGTGACACGATCTTTCAGGAGATCGATTATCGTGTCTATTGCTGGAGATAACGGCGCGATCATTGGCGGGCAGTAAGTCTCTGGTCAGGCCAATGATCGCCGCTCATTAGTGGCCTGACCGACGAAATTGTCTCGATTCTTTCCATCTTTTTGCAATTATCGGTTGAGTGGTTATACTCTGAATTGGTTAAATCTTTCGCTCTATTTTTCAAATTCAATCACGGGAGGCATGCGCATGAGCAGTTCTGATGAACGGCGCGAGGCGGCTGATAAGCCGCAGGTTTCGCGGCGCAACTTTATCAAGGGCACGGGTGTGGCAGGCGTAGCCCTGACGATTCCGCTCGGGGCAGATGGCAGGGCGGGTACTGGAATTCCGGTCGTTCCGGTGATCGGTCCGGACAAGGGCCGAATCACCCTCAATGTCAACGGGGCACCGCGGACGCTCGAGGTCGAGCCGCGAGTAACGCTGCTCGACGCATTGCGGAACGACCTTGATGTCACAGGTGCAAAGCGTGTCTGCGATCGCGGGACGTGTGGCGCCTGCTCGGTGACGCTGGACGGGAAGCTCGTCTACGGTTGTTCGGTACTCGCGATTGACGCGCAGGGACGAAAGATCGAGACGGTTGAGAGCCTCGCGTCGGATGGGGAGCTCCATCCGGTGCAAAAGGCCTTCGTCGACAACGACGGACAGCAGTGCGGATTCTGTACGCCGGGCTTTGTCATGGCCTGCAAATCACTGCTCGATCATCATCCGGACCCGACACCTGAAGATATCCAGATGGGGCTTGGCGGCAACATCTGCCGTTGTGGCACCTATGTTGGAATCAAGGCGGCCGTGGCACAGGCGGCGACTGAACTGAAGAAGACGAAAGCGAAGGGGGGCAGGCGCAATGGCTGAGTACAAATGGCCCGAGGAGAGTAAGCGAAGATTTATCGGCAAACGGATTTCGCGCATCGACGGACCAGACAAGGTGAGTGGGCGCGCGAAATATACATTTGACATCAATCGCCCGGGGATGCTCTTCGGCAAAGTGCTGCGTTCGCCGTATGCACACGCGAAGATCGTCAGCATCGACACGAGCGCGGCAGAGAGCATGCCAGGGGTGAAGGGTGTGCGCATCATCCAGGGTCCGGGGACAGAGATCCAGTGGGCGGGGGATGAGATCGTTCTGGTAGCCGCGGTCGACGAAGGGACGGCAGAGGATGCCGCGCGCGCGATCAGGGTAAAATACGAGGTGTTGCCGCACGTCGTCAACGAGCGTGATCTGGACAAGGTTCCGGCAGGCAATCGGCGTCAGGCAACTGAACAGACAAAGGGTGATCCGGCCGGCGCGTTCAGCGGCGCCGATGTCGTGGTTGAGGATGTCTACGGCAACGACGTCATCACACACTGCTGTCTCGAAACCCACGGCGTGGTGACAGAGTGGCAGGGGGCAGCCAATGTCCTCCTCCACCAGTCGACACAATCGGTATCGAGCGTTGGTGGCGAGATGGCGCGCGCGCTCCAGCTCCCCGCCGGCAACGTCGAAGTGAAGATGGACCACATCGGCGGCGGCTTTGGCAGCAAGTTCCCGGTCGATCGCTGGGGAGTCGAGGCGACCAAACTCTCGAAGCAGCTCGGGGGAGCGCCGATAAAGGTGATGCTCGAGCGTGATGCAGAGCTGATGGTCGCCGGAACGCGCCCCTCCGCCTATGCGAAAGTGAAGGTTGGCGCAAAGAAGGACGGGACACTCGTCGCGTGGGAGTCCGAGTCGTGGGGGAGCGGTGGTGTCGCCGGAACGGGCATGCCGCCATATCCCTACGTCTGGCAGTTCGCCAATCAGAAGACGCGCCATCACAGCATCTCGACCCATAACGGCCCGCAGCGGGCGTGGCGCGCGCCGAACCATCCGCAGGCCTGCGTGGTAACGATGGGCGCGCTCGAGGATCTGGCAGCGAAGCTGAACATGGACCCGCTCGACTTCGTCCTGAAGAATATCGAGATGACCGGTGTCCGGGCAAACGTCTACAAGGACGAGCTGCTCAGGGCAGCGGAGATGATCGAGTGGAAGAAGGTCTGGCGGCCGCGCGGTCAGGGTGGCGTTGGCAGCAGTTCAGTCGTCAAAAGAGGGCTCGGGCTCTCGCTCCACACCTGGGGTGGTGGTGGCCATGCGAGCGACTGCGACCTGACGATCCATCCGGATGGGTCGGTCGAGATCAAGCTCGGCACGCAGGATCTCGGAACCGGGACGCGGACGACGATCCAGATCGTCGTTGCAGAGTCGCTCGGCATCGCACGCAACCAGGTCAAGGTGCTGATCGGCAGCAACAAATACCCTGCCTCCGGCTCATCGGGCGGATCGACGACGATCGGTGGCGTCAGCGCCTCTTCGCGCCGCGCCTCGATCGACGCGCTCAACCTCCTGCTGGAGAAGGTCGCGCCAGCGCTTGGCGCCACCGCGGACAAACTTGAATCGGTCGATGGAAAGATCCAGGTCATCGGTGAACCGACGAAGAGTGTCACCTGGAAACAGGCCTGCGCGAAGCTTGGCACCCAGCCACTAACGACTCGCGGCAAGCATCCGGGCAAGGAGAGCCTGACCTCGGCCGGCGTCGGCGGAGTCCAGATGGCCGACGTCTCGGTCGATATCGAGACCGGAATCGTCAAAATGAACAACTTTGTCGCCGTTCAGGACTGCGGACTAATCATCGATATGAAGACTGCTGAGAGCCAGGTCTTCGGCGCGATGATCATGGGCGTCTGCTACTCCCTCTACGAGGAGAAGATCATGGACGACCAGACCGGACGCATGCTCAATCCGAATATGGAGTTCTACAAACTGGCCGGACTGGCCGACATCGGCAACTTCAAGGTTCATATGATGACCGGCAAGGGCTACGACGAGCGTGGTCCGATCGGTCTTGGCGAGCCGCCGACCGTCTCACCGGGCGCGGCGATCGCCAACGCGGTGGCCAATGCCATCGGTGTCCGAGTCGGAACCATTCCACTTACCCCGGATCGTGTACTGGCCGCGCTGGCCAGGAAAGGAGGCCAGGCCTGATGAATAAGTTTGAATATGCCAGTCCGACAACAAAGGAGCAGGCGGTCGCGCTGCTCGGTGGGGAGTGGGGCGAGACCGAAGTTCTTGCCGGTGGAACCGATCTGCTCAGCCTGATGAAGGATTACATCGTCACCCCGAAGCGGGTCGTCAACCTGAAGGGAATCAAAGAGCTCTCGACAGTGCGCGTGCTTCGTGACGGGTCGGCGAAGATCGGGGCACTGGTGACGATCGATCAACTGATCGAAGCGACGGCGAAGAGCCATCCGGTGCTTGCACAGGCGGCTTCGGGCGTCAGCAGTCCGCAGATTCGGAATATGGGAACGGTCGCCGGTGATCTCTGTCAGCGGCCACGATGCTGGTATTACCGCGCCGGATTTGGGCTTCTCGCCCGGAACGAGGCCGGCCAGTCACTGGTTCCGAATGGTGACAACCGATACCACGCCATTCTCGGGAACGAAGGCCCGGCCTACTTCGTCAATCCGTCGTCGCTCGCGCCGGCGCTGATCGCCCTCGATGCATCGGTTCAGATCTTCGGCCCCGGCGGGGCTCGTGAAGTCGGGATCGCAAAATTCTTCGTCACCCCCGGCTCGCCCGCCGAACGCGAGTATGCGCTGAAACCGAACGAGATCGTCGTCGGAATCTCGATTCCGAAGTCGACCGGGCTCCGCACCGCCACCTACGAGGTGCGACAGCGCGAGGTCCTCGACTGGCCACTCGCCACATCTTCAGTTGCGCTGAAGCTCGACGCGAGTGGAAAGGTGACCGCGGCCCGGATCGCTCTTGGCCACGTCGCGCCGACTCCGTGGGTCGCAACGGAGGCCGCGCAGTCGCTGATTGGCAAGACGATCAGCGAAGAGGTCGCAACCGCCGCCGGCAGGATCGCCCTGGCGAAGGCGAAAGCGCTTAGTCGCAATGGCTATAAGATCCAGCTCGCACAGGTTGCCGTCAAACGCGCGCTCCTGCAGGCGGCTGGCAGGGCCTGATCAATCGGCGGACTCAAAGGAGATACCAATTATGACCGAATCCGAACGTTACGATACCAATCGTCCCAATCTCTGCCCTTCCCTCCGCTGGAAGGGGATGTTCATCTGGACGGAGCACGACCCAACCGTCCAGCGTTCCAATACCGGCAGCTTCTGGTGCTTCCACACTCAGAACTGCCTCGGCCCGGATGGCAAGGTCGCCGAACCGGAATTTTGCGCCTCATCGAATCGCGGTTGCCACGCGCAGGAATGAGCCGCTAAGATAATCCGGGTTTACGGGATAATTTGAATAACAGGGCTGATGTTGTGGCCATTGTTGCAAATTGAAGAGCGAAGCGGGCTAATCGATCCTGCCGGCTGGATATCAGGCCAGCCGGCAGGGTATCCTCTTCGCTCTTCTTTTATTTTTTCATTTTCAAGATCCAACGCGGGTCAATTACAACTGTGAAGGGGGCGCTAACGAATGAAGAGACTGATGCTGGCTCTGCCGATTCTAATGATTCTTGCCGGATTGGCTGGTTCAACTGCGGCGCAATCGCCGCAAATCTATGGTGACTACATCGAGTCGCGCAATGCAGACGTCTACACCGGCCACTGCTACGCGATGTCTGAGCTCAATCTTGTCGGTGACCAGGCGATTCTCGCCTGGCGCGTCTCGAAAGGCGAGTGGGACGGGGTGACACTCGATGGTCTGAGTGTGGTTGGAGTCGCCCGGGCAACCGGAACGATGGGCAGTCCCTTCGTCGAAACGCCAACCGCAAAATCGGTTTTAATCATCGACGAGAAGGCGACACCCGCCCAGCGTCAGGCGCTGCAATCCTTTGTGCGGGCGATGAGCGGCAACCTCTTTGATGATGTCGTTCGGACAGAGTCGGCGCCAATCAGGCTCGATCTCGAGTTCATGGGTGAACATCCGGTCAGTGGCCGTGTCGAGGCCGGATCGATCGCCAGCATCATCACCCGAAGCCTGACGGCGAAGGATCACATTTGCGGTAACGAGCAGACCTACTATCCACCGCTCAGTACGACCGCACACTCGATGCCGGCTGTCGCTTCACTCGACCAGTTCAGGGGTGAGGGGCTCGGTGTGACGTGGACCCATAGCGGTAAACGCAGCGCGTTTGTTGGCCATTTTGCCAGATGATCCAGATTATAAGATGATCCGGATTATAAGATGATCCGGATTATCAGATGATCCAGGTTATAAGGAGTAACAATGCTTAGGAAGTTCGTTGCCTTACTGTTTCTGATACTGGTGCTCGCGCCGGTTGGCCGGGCAGAGGGTTACAAGGTCGAATCGATCGGAACCCTGACCGAGCCGAAGGTCGCCGAAGCGATCCGCGGAGTCCTCGACTCAAAGGGTCTCCGGATCAGCGATGACAAGGGAAAAGTAGTCTGTGAAATCTGGCTTCGCAAGGATCTCCCCGCCACTGGAGAGGAGGTCGCCGGCGCGGCCTTCTCGAAGATCGGCGAGGGGGCTCTGACCGGGGTGATCAATTTTCCCGCCGTTGGCGGCGATTTTCGTGGTCAGGGTCTGAAGTCAGGCTGGTACACCATGCGTTATGGCCTGATCCTCCAGGATGGCAATCATCTCGGGGTTTCGCCATCACGGGACTTTTTCATCTTCTGTCCGATCACGGACGATACCGACCCGAAAAAACAGTTCAGCTTCGACGAGATGATAAAGCTGAGCCGAAGCGCCTCGGGTACCGGCCATCCATCAATCTGGAGCCTTGTCGCGGCCACAGACGAAAAGAATCTGCCACATATCGCCAGAAACGAACACGAACACGTCGTTGTCGAATTTCAGCTTCGAACCAGTAGCGGAGCAGTAATGGCAGTCGGCCTGATCGTTGTTGGAAAAACAGAGGGATAGGACGATGAAGATCACCTTTTTCTGCAAGACGACCTGAACGACCTGCCGAAACGCGAGGAGTTTCCTGCGCGCCGAATTGGGTGAAAGAGCGGCAACCGAGCTAGTTGAACGCGACTATGCCAAAAAAACACTAACGGCGGAAGAGATCGGGACGATCTTTGGATCGGACGATATCCTGCCATTCCTCAACTCGCGCCACGCCATCTTCAAGTCGCGCGGGTTCGCGAAAGAGCTGCCACCACGGGCAGAGCTGATCGCACTGATCAGTCAGGAGCCGAATCTGCTTCGCCGACCGATCCTCCGCAAGGGAAAAAGCTTCGTGATCGGGTTTGACGAAGAGGCGATTCGCGCACTCTTCTGATGTTTCGACAGTGCAACCTGTGATACACCTTCATCTGGCCCGGGCACCTGGTGTAACCTGGTGTAACCTAAGTATAACCGGGCCAGATGTTTTTGCAGCGATGACGAAACTTCAGCCGTCGCTCCCCCCACCTTCAATCCAGTCATCCCGCTCGATCTGTCACGAGCGCAAACCGTACTGTAAGCCGCCACTGGCAATATATTCAATCCGTTCCAAAACGAAAAAGGACCGCGGCGAATGCTGTCGATTCGCCGCGGTCCGTAATTTCCGATTCCCTGCCAGCCTTAGGCCAGCGCGATATCGAACTGCTCCTGATGAATGGTCGGATCGCTCTTGATCGTCACGACCCCACCAAGATAGGCCTCGACCTCGGTCAGGATGTCGCGTTCCGAACTGCGCAGCGCCTTGGCCACCTCCGGATTGACCCGAAGAATAACCTCATTGTGGCTGTCGACACTCTTTGAGACGCGCCGCGACTCGGCAAGTATCTCATAGCAGATGGTCTGCGCACTCTTGATCATCCCACCGCCACCACAATAGTAACAGGGGGTGCAGAGAGTCCGCTCGAGCGACTGCTTGACACGCTTACGCGTGATCGCCACCAGGCCGAAATCGTTGAACTGAAGGATCTTCGACGGCGAGCGATCGTTCCTGAGCTCGATCTCCAGCGCCTGCATCACCTTCTGTCGGTTGCGCCGCTCCTCCATATCGATGAAGTCGAGGACAATGATTCCGCCAAGGTCTCGCAGCCGGATCTGGCGAACGATCTCCTTCGCCGCTTCAAGGTTGGTCTTGACGATTGTGTCCTCGAGCCGGTTCGACTTGCCGACGAACTTCCCGGTATTGACGTCGATCGCGACCAGTGCTTCGGTCTGGTTGATGACGATGTAGCCACCTGACTTCAACCAGACGCGCGGCTTGACCGCCTTGTCGATCTCCGTCTGAACCCCGTTATGCTCGAGGATCGGGGTCTCCTTGGTGTAGAGCTTGACCCGATTGACGAGCTTCGGAGCGAACCGATTGACGAAATCGACGATCCGCTCATACTCGAACTCGTTGTCAACCCGAATGGCCGTGAAATCGGTCGAGAGCTGATCACGAAGTATCCGCTGCACGAGGTCGAGATCACGGTGAACGATCGCCGGCGCCTTGATCCTCTCAGAACGACGACGAATCTCGGTCCAGGTACGGACCAGATACTGCATATCCTCGCGAAGCTCATCGACCGGGCAGCCATTGGCGGCGGTGCGAACGATGAAGCCACCGGTCGCGCCAGCCTCTGCGCGCAGTGTATGAAGTGTCCTCTTCAGCCGCTGGCGCTCTTCATCCGTGCCAATCTTGCGTGACACTCCGATGTGCTCAACAGTTGGCATGTAGACGATATATCGGCCAGGCAGCGCGATATGTGAAGTGATGCGCGCACCTTTCTGGCCAATCGGCTCCTTGGCGATCTGGACGATGATCTCCTGACCCTCGCGAAGCAGGTCAGAGATGACCGGACGCTGAAACCGGTCGGAAGCACGCGGCGCCATCGTCGGCGGGGGCAGCGGAGCGATCGGCTCCTCCGGCTCGGCCTCGACCTCGCCATCACCCTCCGTCGTCTCATCGTCACCAGTCCCACGACCTCGATAGGGGCGACGCCGGCCGCGTCCACCGCGTCGGGTCGCGAACTCACCACGGCGTGGTTTCTGGCGAACCTCTGCTGAAGCGTCCGCGAGCGGCGGCTCCTCGGATTCGGCTACGGTCTCCTCGATGACCTCGGGCGTGGCCACAGCCTCTTCCGTCACCGCTTCTTCTTGTACTACTTCTTGTACTACTTCTTGAACTACTTCTTGTACTACTTCTGGCAAATTGGGCGCCGTCTGGGCGACAGACTCACCCCCGGTCGATTGAGCCTCTACGACTGGTGCCGGGCTCACAACCTCACTCGCCTCAGGTTCGGAATCATCACTCACCCGTTCAAGTTCAGACTGCCCTGCCAACTGCGCCTTAAGCGAGCCAACCGTCACCTCCGGCGTCGGCTCAACCTCGACCAGCGAGACCTGACGCTCTTCCTCGTGGATTCGACCGCTGATCCGCTCCTGCATCATCGCGTCACGAAGCATATCTCCGGCCGCCAGTGCCGCCTCATCGTCCGTAACCCGCTCGAGCGGTTCGTGATGGGCAATGATCATCGGCGAGAGATAGCCAACCCGCACCGCCGTCTCATCGTCATCATCCCCTTCCACAGGCACTTCCACAGGCTTCACCGGCTCCTTCACCGTGGTGGAGATCTCACGAGACGCGGTACCCACCGCGTCCACCTTCCCATTCGGGGCGACGGACCGTGACCGACCACGATTGTCCTCGGCAACCTCGTCCCCGCCAATTGCTTCCGCAGTCTCGCCCGCTCCAGGATTCTCGCCCGCCCCAGCAGTCTCGGTCTCTGCCGGACGACGGCGGCGTGGACGACGACGGCGCCGTCCGGTGTACTCCTCTTCACCCTCTCCACGGCGCTCTGCCGGGCCATCGACGGCCCCACGGACCTCGACCGCCTCCCCATTCTCATCAGCCTCAACGCTCTCGGCAATCCGTACCGGCGGCGCCTCGGCAGGCGGCTCATCCCCATATGTCAACCGCCGCTGACGACGCTGACGCGGGCTCGCTTTTACCGGCTCCTTCGGCCTGAGCTCCTCGATCGTATCCTCGCCCCCATCATCGTCAGGCATAATCTCGATCACTGGCTCCTCCGTCAGCTCCTGGATGTGGCTGATCGCCGCCTGCAGATCGATCTCCTTATCCTCTTCGGTATCCGTTTCCGAGTCGCTTACCGAGACTACCGGGTCATACCGCACATTGTCGCGCGGCCCACGCCCCCGCTCCGGCCGCGGCGAGATCCGTGGCGGCGGCGGCTCCTTACGCTCCTCACCTCCACCAACATCATCCATGTCCTCTTCATCGAAGAAGTCCGAAACATAGAGGAATGAATCCCGCTCAAGCCCGATATCGACAAACGCCGACTGCATCCCGGGCAGAACCTTCATCACCCGCCCCTTGTAGATGTTGCCGACGATTCCCTGATTCTCGTCACCACGCTCGACATAAAACTCTGTGACCAGATCGTCCTCGACGATCGCGATCTTCTTTTCGCGTCCATTGACGCTAACAATCAGCTCTTTCGACATTAAAGTCTCCTGTATCGGCTGCCAGGGCGGGGATAATTTCTCCCGCATCAACCAGCTGCCGATCTTATGAAATCGTTTTCAAATGTTGTAACCGCACCCGCGGGAAAGTGACCGTACTTCCCCGATCAATTTACAAAGCGGCGCAGTCGGACGTTGATCGCCATGCCAAGCCCCAGACAAGTGGCAACGACAGATGTCGAGCCAAAGCTCATCAGCGGCAGCGGGATCCCCATGATCGGTAACAATCTGACCACCATCCCCACATTGACCGTCACGTGATATAGCAACAGGACGGCAAATCCGACGACAAGAAGCAGCCCGGCCCGTTCACGGGCTTTCAGGGCGATCTGCATCAGTCGGGTAATGATGAACAGATAGGCGACCAGGACCAGAAACCCTCCGATGAATCCCCACTCTTCACTGGCCACGGCATAGATAAAATCGCTATGAACCTCGGGTACGAAACCGAGAGTTCCCTGTGTACTTCCCCGCAAACCTTTTCCGAAAATGCCTCCGGAACCAACCGCAATCTCTGCCTGTTCATTCTGGTAACGAAACCGCTTCTCGGCCAGCTCTGGCCAGTAGACGGCCTTGATCCGCTCGCATTTGTAGCTCCGGCATTCCATGAGGCGAGTTTTCGCGGTTGGAAAGGCCAGAGCAATCAGCAGGATCACCGCGACAAGCCCGGCAATCAGCCAGCGTCCGCGGATTCCAAGCAGAAAGAACATCGCTCCCAGAAAGGAACTGTAACTGAGTGCGCTCCCCGTATCATTTTCGAGAAAGACGAGCCCTGTCGGCAGGGCCCAGATCAGACCGAACTTCACCCACGGAAGGATGATCAGGTTAGTCCAGTTTTTTAACTCCTTCAGTATCGTGATCAGCGTCTTGCCCCCCAATTGCGGGAGATAGAACTGAATCCGAAACCGTGAAAGAAACGACGCCAGATAGATGATCGTAAAAATCTTCGCAAACTCTGACGGCTGAAACCTGAGCGAACCCAGATGCAGCCAATTGCGATTGCCATTGACCTCTTTGCCGAGCGGCGTCAGAACGAGGATCAACAGCACTACTCCCAACCAGTAAAAATAGGGGCTGAAATTGATAATGATTCGGTAATCGACCATGGTCGCGACGAAGAGAACGACTACACCAATCAGTATTCCCACTGCCTGGCGCTGCCAGAGCCCCGGAGCAGGCTGGGCGCTCGATATCTCCAGCAGCCCGAATGATGCCAGTAGCAGGGCGGCGATCAGGAGCGGCCAGTCGAAGTCGGTGATGTATCGGCGATTGACTGCGAACATTCCCTGTCTTTCACTGGCGATTTGGCAAATCGCCCGACTGTCGATTATCCACTAACCGGGGGACACCGGGTGCACCTGATGAGCCAGATACTCCAGCTGCGCCAGCTGTGCCAGATTCGGCGGCCGCCACAAGCGGGGGAAGATTGCGCGTCCGTCGATAATATTCCTCGTAGATTGGCCGGGCGCGGGGAGCGGACTGCTTTCCCCCGAAGCCAGCGTTCTCCGTCAGAACGACCATCGCCATTTCCGGATTGTCACGCGGCGCAAAGCTAATAAACCAGGCGTGATCCTTGTTCCGTGCCCCCGCCTTGTCGTTGGAGGCGACCTGCGCCGTCCCCGTCTTCCCACAAACATCGAAGCCCGGAAGTGCGGCAGCATTGGCAGTTCCGGCACCATTGACCGCCTGCCACATCCCCTTCCTGACAATCTCCTGGATCGCCGGCCCCATTGGTACGACGAATATCCCCTCGTCACTGTAACTCGTCGCGGCGTGCCGTCTCCCCAGCCGATCGGTTCCGCCAGAAGTCCGGAGCATGAGGTGCGGAGTATGCATCCGTCCGCCGACTGCCAGTCCACTGACATAACGCAGAAGCTGGATCGGCGTCGAAGCGTTGGTTCCCTGCCCGAAGGCCGATGCCGCCATATCGTAATCTGTCCAGTGAGCCTCGCGCCGGGCCAGATCTTCGTCCTTCTCCGACCAGGACTCGTTCCGTTCGAGCTTCCGCCGCTTCATCAGATTGCGCGTGATATTCTCCTTCACCCCTCGGGTCGGAGTCAGTCCACTCGACTCGCGCGGCAGATCGATTCCGGTTCGCTCCCCAAACCGGAAGATGTGAATCCATTTCTCGAACCGCTCAACCCCCAGCTTCATGCCGAGGCGGTAATAGTAACCATCGGCCGACTGTGCGATCGCCGTCACGACATCGGGCATCCCGAAGTTGGAGAGCGAGTTCATGAAATAGTTCCCGAGCTGTATCCCGCCATCCTGAACGCGGGAATCCTCCGGAGTGATCACATTTTCGTTGAGAGCGGCAACCGAGGTCAACAATTTCCACGTCGAACCGGGTGGATAACTTCCCTGAATCACACGATTGTAGAGCGGTTTATCCGGATCTTCATACAGATCACGAATCTCTTCACGCCCCTCGAACGTCTTCGCGCGGAGCGAAAAAACGTTCGGATCGAAGGCCGGATGGGAGACGAGGGCCAGAATCTCGCCGTTGCGCGGGTCGGCGACGACGATCACTCCGCGATCCGCCGGCATGCTCGCAGTCTGATCCTCCGCCACTCGCTGGACGCGAATATCGATTGTCGAATAGAGATCGCGCCCCGGAATCGGAGGGCTGACGCTTATCTCGCGCTGGATACGCCCCCGGCTGTCGACAATCACCGTCC